>CAZSWC010000003.1:0-44559 GCA_964610665.1 uncultured Lachnospiraceae bacterium | reverse complement strand
ATGGAAGCGGAAAAGTGAAGGCAGTGGCAGCTGGAACAAGTACCATTACGGCAACTGCAGAGGGGCAGCCCGGTATTTTCGCAAAATGTGAAGTTACGGTTTTGGCATCTTATGATCCTAAAAAGGATACCACCAAAGCACTAAAGGATAAGAGCGGAAATCAAATATATGTGTTAGCAGATGGAAAATATGTAGAGGCTAAAGTTGCGGATTATTATAAGTACGATACCTTTTATAAGAAAGAAAATGTAGCCCAGTATACCTATACCGGCTGGCAGAATATAGATGGAAAAACCTATTATTTTGATAAGAATGGAAACAAGGTAACGGGAGAACAGGTGATTCAAGGCGCAAAATACAGCTTTAACAGTGATGGCAGTCTGAACAATGGTTCCGGCATTCTGGGAATTGATGTTTCTACATGGAATGGAAATATTGACTGGAATAAGGTAAAAAATTCAGGAGTCTCCTATGTTATCATCCGTACCGGATTCAGAGGCTCTACGCAGGGGGCTTTGGTAGAAGATAATAAGTTCCGTCAGAATATTCAGGGGGCAACCAATGCAGGATTAAAGGTGGGAGTATACTTCTTTAGTCAGGCAATTAACGAAGTGGAAGCGGTGGAGGAAGCTTCTATGGTATTAAGTCAGGTAAAGGGATATAAACTTACTTACCCTGTGTTTATTGATGTGGAGCCCAGCGGCGGCAGGGCAGACAGTCTTTCTTCAGATGCCAGAACAAAAGTAATCAATGCTTTTTGTCAGACCATTCAAAATGGAGGATATCGCGCCGGAATTTATGCCAACAAAACGTGGCTGAACCAGAAAATGAATATTAGTGCATTAAGCGGTTATAAAATTTGGCTGGCACAGTATAACAGTACGGTAACTTATGGAGGAAGATATGATATGTGGCAATATTCTTCCAAAGGAAGTGTTTCCGGTATCAGCGGCAAAGTGGATATGAATTTAAGCTATCTGAGTTATTAAAAAAATAAAGTGGCCTGAAGCAGGCTGCTTTGGGTCAAAAGTGAGAAGAAGAAAGTTTTCTTTTTCCTATATTCAAATACAAAAGAATGTGTTACAATTTAAATACTTATGAGAAATTGGAGGATGATACCATGAGAACTTATTTAGTAACCGGCGGTGCCGGATTTATTGGTTCTAATTACATTCATTATATGTTTGAAAAATATGAGAATGATATTCGCATTATTAATGTAGATGCCCTTACTTATGCAGGAAATCTTGAAAATTTGAAAGATGTGGAAAATAGAGATAACTATACTTTTGTAAAAGCAGATATTTGTGACAAGGATGCCATTGGGAAAATTTTTGCAGAAAATGAGATTGACAGAGTGGTACATTTTGCGGCAGAAAGTCATGTGGACAGAAGTATTAAGAATCCGGAAGTGTTTGTACAGACAAATGTGTTGGGAACTGCGGTTATGTTAAACTGTGCAAAAGCAGCCTGGGAACTTCCTGACGGCAGCTTTAAAGAGGGAAAGAAATTCTTACATGTTTCTACCGACGAAGTATATGGCTCCCTGCCGGATGATGAGAATGCTTTCTTTTATGAGACAACACCATATGATCCCCATAGTCCGTATTCCGCAAGTAAAGCATCTTCGGACATGTTGGTAAAGGCTTATATGGATACTTATAAATTCCCGGCAAATATTACAAACTGTTCCAATAATTATGGCCCTTATCAGTTCCCGGAAAAATTAATTCCGTTGATTATTAACAATGCATTACAGGGAAAGAAGCTTCCGGTATATGGTGACGGAAAGAATGTAAGAGACTGGTTGTATGTAAAAGACCATGCGAAAGCCATTGACATGGTGCAGGAGCAGGGAAGACTGTTTGAAACTTATAATATCGGCGGACATAATGAAAAACAGAATATTGAGATTATCAATATCATCATTGAATGTCTGCAGGAAATGCTGCCGGAAGGTGACCCGAGAAAAGCACTGGTCAGCAAAGAACTGATTACTTATGTGGAAGACAGAAAAGGACATGACAGACGTTATGCCATTGCACCGGACAAAATCAAAGCGGAGATTGGCTGGGAGCCGGAAACTATGTTTAAAGAAGGAATCAGACTTACCATTAAATGGTTCTTTGAGCATGAAGACTGGATGAAAAATGTAACCAGCGGAGATTACCAGAAATACTATGAAGATATGTATCGTGGAAAATAAAGGAAATACTCAAAAAAGAGGAAAAGAAGTACAAACAAGGAGTAATTTATGAAAGGGATTATATTAGCCGGAGGAAGCGGCACAAGATTATACCCATTAACCAAAGCCATTTCCAAGCAGATTATGCCGGTATATGACAAACCCATGATTTACTACCCATTATCGACTTTAATGTTGGCGGGAATCCGGGAAATTTTAATTATTTCAACTCCAAGGGATTTGCCTGTGTTTGAAGAGTTGTTAGGAACAGGAGAGCAGTTGGGACTTTCTTTAAGCTATGCCATTCAGGAAGAACCAAGAGGTTTGGCAGAAGCATTTCTTATTGGAGAAGAGTTTATTGGAAAAGACAATGTGGCACTGGTTTTGGGAGATAATATTTTCTATGGGCAAAGTTTTTCTAAATTGTTGCGGGAAGTTGCCGAAAGAAAAACCGGAGCAACTATTTTTGGATATTATGTAAGAGACCCGAGAGAATACGGAGTTGTTGAATTTGATGAAGAAGGAAATGCTTTGTCCATTGAGGAAAAGCCTGCAAATCCAAAGAGCAACTATGCTGTTCCTGGATTATATTTCTATGACAATGATGTAGTAGAGATTGCTAAGAATGTAAAGCCTTCTGCGCGTGGTGAGATTGAGATTACAGCAGTAAACAATGCGTATTTGGAAAAAGGAAAGCTTCGGGTGGAAACCATGGGGCGCGGATTTGCATGGTTGGATACCGGAAACCACGATTCTTTATTAGAGGCGGCGAACTTTGTAGCTGCTTTCCAGAAGAGACAGGGACTATATGTATCCTGTATTGAGGAAATTGCATATAAGAGAGGATTTATAGGAAAAGAACAGTTATTGAAGCTGGCGGAACCTTTGATGAAGACAGAATATGGACAATATTTGGTAGAGGTTGCAAATGGACTCTAAGTTCTTACGAATAACACTGCTGGTATCTTTTTTGTTTATGGTAACCATTTTTTTTGTTGTATTGTATGCAAATGGTCTGGGACCGGGGCAAACCAAGAAAACGGAAGAAATAAAGCAGGAAGAGGTTCAGGAGGTATTATTATCCGGCCAGATTGGGAATGATTTGTATGGCTGGATGGAGGATGAAAATTTCTTTGACCAGAACAAAACAGCGGTGGCAGAGGAAGAAGACGGGGAAGCCATAAAGGTAAACCTTATGGCAACTTCTGTCGAAAAGGATATGCGCATTCTGATTGCTGATTCTGATGGGAAGCCTATAGAAGGACAATTTTTTAAGATATTAGTAAATGAAAAAGATGAATATAAAGATTTGGACCGTGATGGTGTTATCTATGTGGCAGATTTGCCGGCAGGAGATTATCGGGTTTCTTTAGCCGAACAGAATGGTTTTATTGTGCCAGCTGGTTCCATGTCCGTAAAGGTAAAGGCAAGAGTGGAATATGTGGCAATTGGAGATATTTCCTTATTGGTGAAAACGGAAGAGGAAGTAGATGCCATGGCGGAAGATGCTAAAAGATTAACCCAAAACACAGGTGGTGGTGATTTTGCTCAATTAAGAACCACATCCAATGCGATTACCGGAATTGATGTGTCCCGATGGAACGAAGAAATCAATTGGGGAAAAGTAAAGGATGCAGGAGTAGAATATGCCATAATCCGGGCAGGATATCGTGGAAGTGTCACAGGAGCATTAGTGGAAGACTGGTATTTTAAGAAAAATGCGGAAGGCGCAGCGAAAGCCGGCATTCCCATAGGTTTGTATTTCTTTACTCAGGCAACTGACGAGGTAGAAGCAGTGGAAGAAGCCAGTATGGTGATTTCGTTGTGTAAAGATTATGATATTACATATCCTATCTTTATCGATACAGAAGGTGCCGGCGGAGAGGGAAGAGCAGACAGCCTTGACAAGAAAACAAGAACTGCTGTTTGTCAGGCTTTTTGTGAAACAATACGTAATGCCGGATATGAGACCGGAATTTATGCCAGCAAAAATTGGCTCAATCAAAATATTGATACTTCGGTTTTGCCGGATGATATTTATATCTGGCTGGCAGAATATGGAGATGCAGTAACCTATGGCGGAAAGTATCATATGTGGCAGTATTCCTCTTCCGGAAGGGTACTTGGAATTGAAGGGCGCGTTGATTTAAACTTAAGTTTTCTGGAACCGAAAGAAAAAAAGGAACTTCAGTATGGAAGCGAGCCGGATGCGCAGACCAAGGAACAAAGACAGGATGAAGAATCCACGGATAAAAAAAGTGACGAAAATATAGAAAATAAAGAAGGAAACAAAAATGGGTAAGATAACAGTAGAAACATGTCATATTGATGGTTTGAAGGTAATTACACCACAGGTGTTTGGTGATGCCAGAGGCTATTTTATGGAAACCTACAATTATAATGATTATAAAGCGGCTGGGATTGAAGAGGTATTTGTGCAGGATAACCAGTCCGCATCCAAGAGGGGAGTTTTGCGGGGACTTCATTTTCAAAAGAATTTTCCACAGGACAAGCTGGTTCGTGTAGTAAGCGGCGAAGTCTTTGATGTTGCCGTGGATTTGAGAAAAGATTCCCCAACATTCGGACAGTGGTACGGAGTGATTTTAAGTGCAGAGAATAAAAAACAGTTCTTTATTCCAAAGAATTTTGCACATGGATTTGTAGTGCTGTCGGAATATGCAGAGTTTGCATATAAATGTACAGACTTTTACCATCCAGATGATGAGGGAGGATTATTGTGGAATGACCCTCAGATAGGAATTCACTGGCCGATTCCTGAGGATATGGAATTAACATTATCTGAAAAAGATGAAAAATGGCCGGGAATCGCTTCTTTTGGAAAGTAGAGGAAAACTATGAAGCAAAAGAAATTAAAGTTATCTAAATTTCAGCAAATTACACTATTTACAGTTGCCATGTTAATCATGGCAGCTGTTATTGTGTTTTATCGCAACCCTTTGGCAGACCCGAAAGAAGAAATGATGAAAAAGGTAATAGCCTGTGCCCTTATCTTCTTAAGCATTCCTATCTTTGCAAAATGGCATGACAAATTTACCTCTCTTCCGGCAGAACTTTATCAGAGCAGACATTTAATATGGAAACTGGCAAAAAATGACTTTAAAAAAAGGTATGCGGGTTCTTATCTTGGCGCAGTGTGGGCGATGGTTCAGCCGGTGGTTACCATTGCAATGTACTACATCGTTTTTGATGTGATTATGGGAAGCGGCAGACCTATGGCAAAGGATGATATTCCTTATGTATTGTTCCTGACAGCCGGTCTGGTACCATGGTTTTATTTTAATGAAGCATTACAGAATGGAACCAATTCTATGTTGGAATATAATTATCTGGTAAAAAAAGTAGTATTTAAAATCAGTATTCTGCCCATTATCAAAATTATTGCAGCTACCTTTATTCATGTTTTTTTTGCCTGTGTTCTTTTGGTAATTGCAGCAATCTATGGATATTATCCAAGTATATATACGATTCAGCTGATATACTACAGCTTTTGCATGTTTATTCTGGTGCTGGGGATTTGTTATACTACATGCGCTGTCATGGTATTTTTCAAGGATTTGGGACAGATTATTAATATTGCACTGCAGATTGGAATGTGGGCAACTCCCATTCTTTGGGATATTGAGAGCATCAGTCCAAAGGCGCAGATGCTGGTGAAGATAAATCCTTTGGTTTATATTGTGAATGGTTATAGAAGTACCATTTTGGAAAAATCATGGTTTTTTGAAGAATTTTATTCAACCATGTATTTCTGGATTTTGACCATTGTTATTTTTGGAATTGGTGCAGTGGTATTTAAACGTTTAAAGGTGCATTTTGCAGATGTTTTATAAATAGTAAGGTGGTAAGAAGACATTTTTTGATAAATACCATTTGCTGTTAAAAAATGGAGAAGATAATGGAAGAAAGACAGTTAGCAATTCAAGCGAAAGAAGTTACGAAAATATATAAATTGTACGACAAACCCTCTGACCGTCTGAAAGAAGCATTGGGATTAAAACGAGAAAAGCTTCATAAGGAGCATTATGCTCTCAAAGGTGTGGATTTATCCATTTATAAGGGAGAAACGGTAGGGATTATCGGAACAAATGGTTCCGGAAAATCTACCATCTTAAAGATTATTACAGGTGTTTTGAATCCTACTGCGGGTAATTTATCCGTAAATGGAAGAATTTCGGCTCTTCTTGAATTGGGTGCCGGGTTTAACATGGAATATAATGGTATTGAAAATATTTATTTAAACGGCACTATGATGGGGTTTTCTGAAAAGGAAATAGATGCGAAACTGCAAAATATTTTGGAATTTGCTGATATAGGAGATTTTGTATATCAGCCCTGTAAAACCTATTCCAGTGGTATGTTTGTCCGTCTGGCATTTGCTGTAGCCATCAATATTGAACCGGAAATCCTGATTGTAGACGAAGCACTTTCCGTAGGGGATGTTTTCTTTCAGGCAAAATGCTATCATAAATTTGAAGAGTTTAAGCAAATGGGCAAAACTATTCTTTTCGTCAGTCATGATTTAAGCAGTATTGCAAAGTATTGTGACAGAGTTATTTTGTTAAATAAAGGTATCAAACTGGGAGAAGGGGCTCCTAAGGAAATGATAGATGCGTATAAGCAGGTATTGGTAGGTCAATATCCTATTCCTGAAGAAGAAGATTCTTTGCTTCAGGATAAAGATTTGAAGGAAAAAGCCGCTTTGAGTGCTGCATCGGTGCCGGCATCAAAAGAAAAGATAGATGCTAAAAGCCTTGGAATCAATGAAAAAGCACTGGAATATGGAAATAGAGATGGAGAGATTACAGAATTTTATGTAATGGATAAAAAGGGAATGAAAACCAGTGCCATTATCAAAGGGGAAGAATTTACACTTTATATGAAGGTAAAATTTAACCGGGATGTTGCAGCTCCTATTTTTGCATTTACACTAAAGGATAAGCAGGGAACGGAAATTACCGGAACCAATTCTATGATAGAGAAGGCTTTTTTAGATTCTGCAAAGCAGGGAGAAACAAAAGAAATCACTTTTACACAGAAACTGGATCTGCAGGGAGGAGAATATTTGATTTCTCTGGGCGTTACCGGATATGAAAGTGATAAATTCCAGGTATACCATCGTTTATATGATGTATTAAATTTAACCGCGGTTTCAGATAAAAATACCGTGGGGTATTATGATATGAATTCAAAAGTTGTCGTAAAATAGATTGCGAAAAAAGGAAAGGGGAACAGATGACAGAGCAAATCGGAAAAGTGACATTGGACTATACTCATTATCCGGGCGAGGATTATTATTGTGATGGAGTTGTAGAACAGGAAATTTTAGAAATTGCAAAGAAGTATTCGCCCTTAGAATTTCCCCAAATTATTGAAGAAAGAAAATCATGGCCGGTTCTTTATCACTTATCCAAGCTTCGCGAAAATATTGTAGACTGGCTTCCTATGGATAAGAGTATGAAAGTGTTGGAAGTGGGAAGCGGATGCGGAGCCATTACGGGGGCATTGGCAAAAAAAGCCGGAGAAGTAACCTGTATTGATTTATCAAAGCAGAGAAGTCTTATTAATGCATACCGCCATGCAGAATGTGATAATGTAACCATTCATGTAGGAAATTTTCAGGATATAGAACCTGTACTTGCCTGTGATTATGATTACGTATGTCTGATAGGTGTGTTTGAATATGGGCAAAGTTACATTGGGGGCGAAACCCCTTTTGAAGATTTTTATAAGATTATTAAAAAGCATGTAAAAAAAGGTGGCAGACTTGTGATTGCCATTGAAAATAAATTTGGATTAAAATACTGGGCAGGCTGCAGAGAGGACCATCTGGGAACCTTTTTTTCTGGTCTGGAAGATTATCCTGAAGGAGGCGGTGTTCGTACTTTTTCAAGAAAAGGATTGGAAAAAATATTTGAAAGCTGCGGCGACCGTCAGTATTCCTTTTATTATCCTTACCCGGATTATAAGTTTATGACAACCCTGTTTTCCGACAGAAGACTTCCTATGGTGGGGGAATTATCAGATAATCTTCGCAATTTTGACAGAGACAGAATGCTTCTTTTTGATGAAAAAAATGTGTTTGATTCCCTGATCAAAGAAGAAATGTTTCCCTTTTATTCCAATTCCTACATGGTGGTGATTGGAGAAGAACCTCAGCTTACTTATTGCAGATATTCCAATGACAGAAGATTGGAAAAAGAGATAAAAACAGAAATCATAGAGGAAAACAAGGAAAAGAAAGTCAGAAAATATGCCTGCAGTGAATACAGTGCAGAACATATCCGGCATATCTATCAGTCTTATGAAAAATTGAAAGAAAGATATGAAGGAAGTCTGCTTTCTATCAATAAATGCAGACTGCAGGAAGGAAAACATCCTTTTGTTGAGTTGGAATATGTTGAAGGCACTACCTTGGAAGAATTGTTAGATGATAAGCTTAAAAAGGAAGATGTGGATGGTTTCCATGAGTTATTTGCAGAGTATGTGAAACGCATTTCTTATGGGGAAGAGGAAAAAGTGGCTGATTATGACATGATTTTTCCTAATATTTTAATAAAAGATGACCAGTGGACGGTAATCGATTACGAATGGACCGTGGAGAAAAAAGTAGATACCAAAGAAATTGCTTTTCGGAGTTTGTATTGCTATTTGCTGGAAAATGAGAATCGTAACAAATGTGAGGTACAGAGAGCTTTAGACTTGCTGCAGATAAAACCGGAAGAAATACCCGAGTATCAGAATCAGGAGATAGCATTCCAAAAACAGGTTATGGGAAAACGACTTTCCATGTCACAGATTCGGGAGTTATTAGGACATGGAGTTTTTGCACCTGTGAAATGGATGGGAAAAATAGAAGAAAGTGCCGGAAAAGACCGGGTACAGATATATGAAGATTGGGGCAAAGGCTACGGGGAAGAGGACTCTTATTTTGTACAAGAGGCATATACAGGAGAACATCTTTTGGAAATCTGCCTGAAGGTCAGTGGAGATGTACATCATCTTCGCATTGACCCGGCAATGACTTCCGGCATTTTAAGAGTGAAGGAATTTACATTGAATGGAGAAAGTATTCCTGTTTCTAATCGGAAAGCGGTAACCATAAATGGACGAATGGCAGAGAATACATTTGTATTTGCTTCCACGGACCCTAATATTAATCTGCATTTGCAAAATATGAATGTAAAGGCGGAAAATGAAATACGCCTGCTGGCGGATTTTTATCCTATGGAATCCAATGTTTGTGAGGATTTGGAAAAAGAATTAAAAAGGAAACTACGTTTGTGATTGGAAAAATAAAACGAGAAATCAGAGAATATCTTACAGCAAAATATGATATCCTGTATTGGCATAAATTGCAGGAAGAAGTTTCTACTTATGACTCCTGGATTAGGGAAGAAGAAAAAGCAAAAAATCAAATCCTATGGGATTTGGAACAGAAAGAGTCTGTGAAAAAGGAAAAAACACTGCTCTTATCTTATGCTTCTTTAAGGATGCTGGATAATGCGTCACAGAGGCTTGCAGAAGAGGGAGCAACGAAAGAGTATGTGATTCTGGCACAGGACAAAGGAACGGTATCAGAAAAGACAATCCGGAAGATAATAAAAATTTTTGAAGAAAAACCGGAAGTGGAAGTGCTTTATACCGATGAGGATGAATATAACCATGAAGAAACAGTACGCATGAATCCATGGCTGAAACCGGATTTTTCTCCTCAGACATTGCTTTCTTTCTTTTATTTTGGAAATCTGGTGGCCATCCGAAAATCAAGAATGCAAGAAGCCATATCCGGTTTAGAAAAAAAACGAAGTGAAAAACACACAGAAATGAAATCTTTTAAAGAAGATAGAGTTTCTTACCAAAGAGTGTTGTATGCTCTTATTCTTGAGATTTGCACTGATTTGAAAAGGGAGCAGGTATTTCATATTCAGGAAACACTTTATTCTTCTCACAATATTAAATATTGGGGATTTGAAGAAGAATATCAGGATATCAGACAGTATTATGACAGCCTACAAATAAGAGAAAAGACAGAGGGGGTTTCCATTATTATTCCTTCTAAAGATAATCCAAAGATTTTGGAAAGATGCTTAAAGTCTGTCAGACAATGGACAAAAGAAACGGATTATGAAATATGGGTAGTGGATAATGGAAGCAGTGCAGATAATAAAGAAAAAATCGAAAAACTAAAAGTTGAATATAAATTTAATTTCTTGTATATTCCCATGGAATTTAATTTCTCCAAAATGTGTAATCTTGGAGCTAAGCAGGCAAGGTATGATATGCTTCTGTTTCTGAATGATGACTGTGAAGTGAGAGGTTCTAAGTGGTTATCTCAGATGAGGACTTTGGCAGAGGTCAAAACAGTAGGAGCGGTAGGTGCAAAATTGTATTACCCTGACAGTAAATGTCTGCAGCATTGCGGAATTTATAATCTTCATATGGGTCCGGTGCATAAGCTGCAGTTTAAAGAAGACGGGAAAATTTATTATGACAGAAGAAATCGGGATATAAGAAACGTTTTGGCAGTAACCGGGGCCTGTCTGATGGTAAGAAAAGAAGTATTTCAGAAGGTAAAGGGATTTGAAGAAACACTGCAGGTAGCTTTTAATGACGTTGATTTTTGCTTCAAATTGTATGAAGCAGGATATGATAATTGTATCCATAATGAAATTCATTTGTGGCATCATGAATCTTTAAGCCGCGGTAACGATGAATCAGAAGAAAAATGGAAAAGACTGATGTTGGAAAAGAAAATGTTGTACGAACGACATAGGGATATCTGGGAAAAAGACCCTTATTATCATCCATGGTTTACCACAGAAATTCTGGATACCGGTTATTCTTTTTGTTATGAATATCCAAAGAAAAAAGAAGTTGATTTGGAATCTCCCATAAAACTTTTGCAGCTTCCCAAAGGAACACGGATAGAAAAGTGTGTGGTACCTATGGTGGAATATGCAGGAAATCCGGAAGGGTGGTTTTTAGAGAAAGAACGCATCAAAAGGATGAAGGAGAGACGAAAAGAAAAAGAAACAGCATATCTGCAGGGAAATGTGGTTGTACTAGGTTCGGATAACGCATGTTATGAAAAATACATCATATTACGAGATGAAATAACAGGTGATTTGTATGAAATTTCTCCTAAATGGAATTACAGACCGGATGTCTTTTGCAATCTTGCCGACCAAAAAAATGTGGAATTAAGCGGGTTTTCCTGTCTGGTGGATTTAAGTGAAATGCCGGAAGGAAAATATGAACTTGGATTTTTGGTCAGGGATAAAATATCAAAGCAATATTTACTTCGTATTACAGCAAGGAGTATAGAAAATGGAAGAAATAAATTATAAAGAAGCTTATGAAAAAGAACATTTAAAAAGTGCCCGGCTTGCCAGTCGGGTGGCAGAGTTGGAAGAAAAGAATGATTTGTTGGAATTTAAGCTGAACCGCATTAAGACCAATCCGCTGTGGGTATATACCACAGGACTTCGTAAGTGTATGCATGGAGTGTTAAGACAGACGGACAGAATCAAAAACTGCGGCGGCATGAAAGGTATTTTAGCCAAAGTGGATTACAAAAGACGTGAAGCTAAGGCAAAACGTCAGTTTGGTACAGAAAGTTTTCCCACACCGGAAGAAAGAAAGCAGCAGGAAGAAACTGTATTTGAGAATCCTGTAAAAATCAGCATTTTAGTGCCTTTATATAATACCCCCAAAGATTTTTTACAGGAGATGATTGGCTCTGTAACAGCCCAGACCTATGGTAATTGGGAATTATGTCTGGCAGATGGTTCTGACAAAGAACATGGTTACGTTGGGGAAGTTTGCAAAGAATATGGAGAAAAAGATAAGAGGATAGTGTACCGGCTGCTGGAAACGAATGAAGGAATTTCCGGCAATACCAATGAATGCCTTAAATTGGCCACCGGGGAATACATTGCACTTTTTGATCATGATGATATTCTGCATCCCAGTGTTTTGTATGAATATGTAAAAGTTATCAATGAAAAAAATGCAGATTATATTTATTGTGATGAAACTACCTTTAAGGATGGTGACATCAATAAAATGTTAACACTTCATTTTAAACCGGATTATGGACCGGATAATTTGCGTGCTAACAATTATATCTGTCATTTCAGCTGTTTTAAAAGAAGCCTTCTGGAGGGAACGGAATTGTTTCGCACGAAATTTGACGGCAGCCAGGACCATGATATGATTCTGCGTCTGACGGATAAGGCGGAAAATGTGGTGCATGTGCCTAAGCTGTTATACTACTGGAGAAGTCATGCGGGAAGTGTGGCCAGCGGAATTGAAGCAAAGACTTATGCCATTGAAGCGGCCAGAGGTGCGGTAGCGGAGCATTTGAAAAATCATGGGTTTGAACATTTTAAAATTACCAGTACCAGAGCTTTTGAAACAATTTTTAAGATTTCTTATGAAATTGTCGGCAATCCCAAAGTCAGTATTGTGATTGCCAACAAAGACCATGTGGAAGATTTACGCAGATGTATTTCTTCGATTCTGGAAAAATCTACTTATGACAATTTTGAAATCCTGATTGTAGAAAATAATAGTACAACGCAGGAAATCTTTGATTATTATAAAGAAATCCAGGAAAAAGACAGTCGTATCAAAGTCATAACCTATGAAGGAAAATTTAATTATTCCGCCGTAAATAATCTGGGAGTAAAGAAGGCAGAGGGAGAATATATTCTGCTTTTAAATAACGATACGCAGGTCATTACCGTAAACTGGATAGAAGAACTTTTAATGTATGCCCAGCGGGAAGATGTGGGAGCTGTAGGAGCAAAGCTTTATTATACCAATAAGACCATTCAGCATGCAGGTGTGGTGATTGGTCTGGGAGCCCATAGAACGGCAGGACATACTCATTACGGACAGTCCAGAGAAAACTTAGGATATATGGGAAGACTTTGTTATGCCCAGAATGTAACTGCGGTAACCGGAGCCTGCCTGATGGTAAAAAAATCTCTTTATGAAGAAGTGAGTGGACTGGAGGAAAGCTTTGAGGTTTCCTTAAATGATGTGGATTTCTGCTTAAAGTTAAGACAAATGGGATATTGGAATGTATTTACACCTTTTGCGGAACTGTTCCATTTTGAGTCCATTTCCAGAGGGATGGATAATGAGGGAGAAAAGGCAGAACGTTATAATGAGGAATCCCGACATTTTCGTGAAAAATGGAAAGTGCAATTAGAAGCAGGAGACCCATTCTATAATCCTAATTTCTCTTTGGACAGAAGTGATTTTTCTTTGAAGATAAAAGAAGTTAAATGAGGATATAATAAAATATAATTAAAATTTTTTGCGCAACACCAAATGAAATAGAAATGGAAAGAATATGGCAGCGGTTTTTAATCTATCAAACTTGAGAAAAACATATTATTATCTGAAACGAAATGGGATAGGGTCCACTTTAGGAGCTGCCTTAGAACGTTTGCAGGCACCTTATTATGCTAAATATACGTATTCCATGCCCTCTGATAAGGTTTTAGAAACCCAGAGGCAGAAAAAATGGGAAAAACCGGTGGTATTCAGTGTGGTGGTACCTACTTATGAAACAAAAGAGGAATTTTTGAAAGTAATGATAGATTCTCTTTTGGAACAAACATATCCTTATTGGGAACTTTTGCTTGCAGATGCCAGTGAAAGTGACAAAGTAAAGAAGGTATGGGAAACCTATCAGGATAACAGAATCTGTTATTTTAAACTGCCCCAAAATGAAGGGATTAGTGAAAATACGAATCAGGGAATCCGCAAGGCAGGGGGAGACTATGTGGGACTGTTGGACCATGATGATTATCTGACTCCGGATGCCTTGTATGAAATGGCAAAAGCCATAGAAGAGGGAAAAGAAAAGAAGCAGGAATATGGCATACTTTATTCCGATGAGGATAAATGCGATGAACAGGGAAGGTTATTTTTCGAACCCCATTTTAAGACGGATTTTAATCTGGATTTGTTTTTGACCAATAACTATATCTGTCATTTTTGTGTTATGAAAAAAGAATTAATCCAGTCGGTAGGGTTT
The DNA here is from genome assembly GCA_964610665.1 of uncultured Lachnospiraceae bacterium. Taxonomy (GTDB): domain Bacteria; phylum Bacillota; class Clostridia; order Lachnospirales; family Lachnospiraceae; genus SFDP01. Next base: position 30,301 of record CAZSWC010000003.1, on the reverse strand, counting down.
CGTAAGGAATACGATGGGGCACAGGATTATGATATTCTTCTGCGAGCAGTAGGAGTACTTTGGGAGAAAAATCCTAAAGTGGAAGAAAAGATATGTCATATTCCCAAAGTATTGTATCATTGGAGATGCCATAATGGTTCCACAGCTGCCAATCCTTTAAGTAAGGGATATGCTTATGATGCGGGAAAACGTGCACTGCAGGATTTCGTGGATGCAAAAGGCTGGGAGGCCAGAGTGGAAGAAATGCCCCATGTGGGATATTACAAAGTGGTATATAAAGGGGGAGTATTTGCCCAGAGGAAGGACGTGATTGCTCTTGCTGCAAAGGAGTGCAGGGGTGCAGAAGTGGTGTCCGGAATTTATGGAAAAGATGGGAAAATGTTATATGAAAAACTTCCCATCTGGTATAGTGGTTATATGCATCGGGCAGTGTTAGCTCAAAATGCCCTGCAAATGGATATGGACAAATGGAAAATAAATCCAAAATTTCAGACTGTAATTGAAACTTTTTGGAAGGAAAGAGCATCAAAGACACAGGGAACTAAGATGGAGATTCAAAAAAGCCTTTGTGAGTATCTTATAGAGCAGGGCTATCGGCTTTACTGGGAGCCTTGTGCAAAATCAGGCGGAGAAAGAGAAGAATGGTAAAAAGTACCGTAATCATTCCCAACTATAATGGAATCAAATTTATAGAAAATTGTATGAGAGCTTTGGAACAGGAGACCTCCACCGAGTATCGTATATGCGTGGTGGATAATGGTTCCACCGATGGCTCCAGAGAGTGGATTGAAGAAAACTGTCCTTATGTGCAGATAGTTGCACTTGCCAAAAACACAGGATTTTGCAATGCCGTGAACACCGGAATAAAAGTAAGCAATACGCCTTATGTTATTTTATTAAACAATGATACGCAGGTAGAATATGGCTTTGTGAAAGCTTTGGAAACGGCCTTGGAAAAAGAGAAAAAAAGTTTTTCCGTTTCTGCCAAGATGGTAGATATGTATGAGAAAGAAAGGCTGGATGGAGCAGGGGATTTGTATTGTGCTCTGGGATGGGCTTTTGCCTTGGGAAAAGGAAAGACTGTAAAAGGGCATTACGAAAAGCCACAGGAAATTTTTTCCGGCTGTGGCGGAGCGGTAATTTATAAAAGAAGTGTGCTGCAGCAGATGGGAATGTTTGATGAAAATCATTTTGCCTATCTGGAGGATTGTGATTTGGGATACCGGGCACAGATTTTCGGGTATCGTAATTATTACACACCCAAAGCAGTGGTATATCACGCAGGAAGCGGAGCCAGTGGTTCCAGATATAATGAATTTAAAGTGAGTTTATCTTCTAAAAACAGTATTTATCTGATTTACAAAAACATGCCTTTATTACAGACAGTCATAAATTTACCATTTTTGCTTCCGGGATTTTTGATAAAATATCTTTTCTTTATAAGAAAAGGCTTAGGAAACACCTATCGGCAAGGTATCCGGCAGGGAATCAGACTGTGCTTTAGTGAGGAAGGCAGAAAGAAAAAAGTGAGATTTTCCTGGAAACATCTTCCGGGGTACTTAAGAATTCAATGGAAATTATGGGTCAATACAGTTCGGCGATTTGCGGGTTGAACTTTTTGTAATAATATTGTAAAATATCTGTTATGTATAGAATTGGGTGGCTAGTATGATTAAAGACAACCAAAAGTATTTTAATGGATTACACGTACTATTAGATGCCTTAGCAATTGCGGGTTCCTATATTCTCGCATGGTATCTGAAGTTTGCAGGACCTTTTGTAACGGAAGGAGCCGGAGCTCTTCCAATGAGTTTCTATTTTAGTGCTCTTTATTTTTTGGTGCCGGGATATTTAGTTTTGTATTACTGGTTTAAATTATATACTCCCAAAAGGTCTCAGACTCTGGAAAAGGAAATTCTGGATATCGTCAGAGTAAACAGCATTGGTGTTGCCTTCTTTTTAATGGCAATTACGGCATTTAAGATAGGAAGCGGCAATTTTTCCAGAAGTTTGATTTTATTATTTTATATTATTAATATAATCATTACGTTGTTGTTCCGGGTTATTTTGCGTACATCCTTAAGGTACTTTCGAAAAAAAGGATATAATTTAAAACATATATTGCTGGTAGGATATTCCAGAGCGGCAGAAGAATATATCAGCAGAATCAATGCCAATCCTCAATGGGGATATGTGGTCAGAGGGATTCTGGACAATCATGTGCCTACAGGGACACAGTACAAGGGTGTTAGGGTAATTGGAACCATAGATAATCTGGAAGTGATTCTTCCATTAAGTCATTTGGATGAGATTGCAGTGACACTTTCATTGTCAGATTATGACATTTTGGAACAAATTGTCAGTTTATGCGAAAAATCTGGAGTGCATACTAAATTTATACCAGATTATAATAGTTTAATTCCCAACAGACCTTATACAGAGGATTTAAACGGTCTGGCAGTGATAAATATCCGCTATGTTCCTTTGACAAATATTGTAAATAAGGTTGCAAAACGGCTGGTAGATATTGTGGGGGCAGCCTGCGGACTGATTTTATTGTCACCGTTGCTTCTGCTGTTGGCAGTTTTGGTAAAAGCAACCAGTAAAGGACCGATTATTTTTAAACAAGAGAGAGTAGGACTTCATAATAAGAAGTTTTATATGTATAAATTCCGCAGTATGGAGGTTCAGACCGAAAAAGAAGAAAAAAAAGGCTGGACAGTTAAAAATGACCCCAGGGTAACAAAAGTGGGAGCCATTATGCGTAAGACCAGTATGGATGAACTCCCCCAGTTGTGGAATATTTTAAAAGGGGATATGAGTATTGTAGGTCCCAGACCGGAACGTCCTCAGTTTGTGGAAAAATTCAAGGAAGAGATTCCAAGGTATATGATAAAGCATCAGGTCAGACCGGGGCTTACTGGCTGGGCGCAGGTGAATGGATACCGGGGAGATACTTCCATTCGAAGAAGAATAGAGTGTGACTTATATTATATTGAAAACTGGAGTATGCTGTTAGATTTTAAGATTATGTTTATGACGGTTTTCAAAGGAATTGTAAATGAAAATGCATACTAAAAAGGAAGAGAGAAGATGGCAACAAAAAATGTACAATCAAAACCAACAGTAAAAAAGAAAAGAAAGAAAAAAGCACAGAAAAATAACAAGCGAATTGTTTTATTTGTTGTGGAAATGATCGTTCTTGTTATTTTATTAATTGTATTATATATGGTGCTGAAAGCGGACAAGGTAAACAAGATTTCCATTGATAAGGACAAGATTGTGGTAAATGAAACCGTAGAAAATAATGCATCCTTAAAGGGATATCGCAACATTGCTCTTTTTGGTGTGGATGCCAGAGATAAATCCTTGGGAAAGGGAAATCGAAGTGATACCATTATGATTGCTTCCATTAATCAGGAAACCGGCGATGTGAAGCTGGTCAGTGTTTATCGTGATACCTATCTGAATCTTGGAAATGATTCTTATAACAAATGTAATGCAGCATATGCGAAAGGCGGACCGGAACAGGCAATCAATATGTTAAACATGAATCTTGACTTAAATATTGAAGATTATGTTACCGTAGGATTTACCGGTTTGATTGAAACAGTAGATGCCATTGGCGGTGTAGAAATTGAAATTTTAGAAGAAGAAATAAGACATTTAAATAACTATCAGATAAGTATGGTAGGAACCAGTACTGATGGTAAGACATTTACTGCCACAGAAGGAAAAGATTATACCGCCGTTACACATGCCGGAAAACAGACATTGAATGGTCTTCAGGCAACTGCCTACTGCAGAGTTCGTCAGGTAGGGGATGACTTTATGCGTGCCCAGAGACAAAGAGACGTACTGGCAGCGATTATGGAAAAAGCAAAACAGGCAGATGTGGCAACTTTAAATAAAATTCTAGACGCAGTATTGCCTTATGTTTCTACTTCTTTAGATGTAGATGAAATGGTTGCGGTACTTGGGGAAGTAAGTAAATACAATATTGTGGCAGAAGACGGATTCCCATTTGCACAGTATCGTACAACAGGGAATTTGGGAAGCAAGGGAAGCTGTGTCATTCCGGTGGATTTAAAGGCGAATGTATTAGAACTTCATAATTTCCTGTTTGCTTCTGGTGATTATGAAATGTCAAGTGAAGTAATTTCTTATAGCCAGATAATTTCCGCAGATACCGGAAAAACAGCAGAATAAATAGTAAGAAAGGCTGCCGCAAAAAAAAGCAGCAAAATAAAAGCGGCACTTTATACAAAATGGTTGTATGGACAATGGTTCAAAACTGCCTTATTTTGTACAAAGTGCTGCTTGTTATATTTAGAAGATTCATGGTATAAAGCAGCAGAAGTTTAAGCGGCTGTGATTCAGGATACAGTTTTACGCCATTTGAGAAATCCCTTGGCAAAAAAATTGTAGATGAAGGAAGAAAAAATGACTGAGTTAATTGATATTGTAATTCCAACATATAAGCCCGATGCTTCTTTAGAAACATTGTTGGAGAAACTGGAAAATCAGACATGGAAACCGAATAAAATTATTTTGATGAATACGGAAAAAAAATATCTTGAGAAATTTTTGGAAAAATCCGATATCTTAAAGAAGTATGACAATATAGAAATACATCATCTGTCTGAACTAGAGTTTGACCATGGAAAAACGAGAAATCAGGGAATTTCTTATTCCCATGCTCCGTATTTTCTTTGCATGACTCAGGATGCCATGCCGCAGAATGCTTTTCTTTTGGAGAAATTGATGAAGGTTCTGAAGAAAGAAAATGTGGCTGTGGTTTACGGTCGCCAGCTGGCGAGGAAGGATAGCGGCATTTTAGAGCAGTATACCAGAGACTTTAATTATCCGGACAAAAGTCGTATGAAAAGTAAGAAGGATTTGGAGAGTTTAGGGATTAAGACCTTCTTTTGTTCTAATGTATGTGCTGCTTATAAGAGAGAAATTTATGATAAGCTGGGGGGATTTATAACAAAAACCATATTTAATGAGGATATGATTTACGCAGCAGGAGCCATAGAAGCCGGATATGAAATTGGTTATGTGGCAGAGGCGAAGGTTTTACATTCTCATCATTATACCGGAAAGCAGCAGTTTCAGCGTAATTTTGATTTAGGAGTTTCTCAGGCAGACCACCCGGAAATCTTTCGTGAGGTACCTTCGGAAAAGGAAGGGGGAAGATTGTTAAAGGGCACCATGAAGTTTTTAGGGAAAGAAAAAAGACTGGACCAGATGCCTTTCTTCCTTTATCAGTGTGGATGCAAATATCTGGGATATCGTTTAGGAAAGGGGTACCGAAAACTTCCAAAAGTTTTGGTAAAGAAATTTAGTATGAATCAGAATTATTGGAAAAGTTAAAGTTTTACAAATTTTATTTTTTTTACAGAATTCGTACACAAAAATAACACAATTAAAAGATATACTATCTAACATAAAAAAGAATATCTATGAAAGGATGTGTTTTTATGTATAACGAACAAAATAACAATTATAGAACTGATGGAAATTATTCTTCCGCGTATCAGCATAGCGAAAATAGAAGCTACGATTATTATGAAACGCCCCGGCCAAAGAAGAAAAGGGGAAAGTGGATAGGTATGGTTTTCGCAGCCTGCGTGGTGGTAGCAGGCAGTGCCGTAGGAGGCTTTTATGTGGGAAATCGGCTGACGGTTCAGGTTTCTGAGAACACAGTCGCAGTGGAAGAAGCGGCTCCCATACCTCAGGTATCATTACAGGAAGCTCCGGTAAAGGAATCCGGAATTCAGAATACACAGAATGTCACCGCTGTGGTGACAGACGTGACAGATGTGGTAGAGAAGGTAATGCCTTCCGTAGTTTCTATTACCAATACGTCTGTAGTGACACAGAATTTCTGGGGACAGCAGTTTCAAAGTGAAAATCAATCCAGCGGTTCCGGAATTATTGTAGGGGAAAATGATACAGAGTTGTTGATTGTAACGAACAATCATGTAATCTCAGACTCTACCCAGCTGAAAATCCAGTTTATAGATGGAAGTATTGCGGACGCAAAGGTAAAAGGTACAGATTCTAATATGGATTTGGCTGTGATAGCCGTAGGATTGGACTCCTTAGAGACTTCTACAAAAGAAAATATTTCCATTGCAATTATGGGAGATTCTGAAAGCTTAAAAGTAGGTGAGCCTGCAATTGCCATTGGAAATGCATTAGGTTATGGTCAATCGGTAACAACAGGGGTCATCAGTGCTTTAAACCGACAGATTGAAATGAGTGAAGATGGTTCCACAACGGGAACTCTGATTCAGACAGATGCTGCTATCAATCCGGGAAATTCCGGCGGAGCTTTATTGAATGTAAGAGGAGAAGTTGTAGGAATAAATTCTAATAAAATCGGTGGAAGTACCATTGAAGGAATGGGATATGCGATTCCGATTTCCAATGCAAAACCGATTATTGAAGAATTGATGAATCGAGAAACAAAGGATAAAGTAGACACTGCCAAAAAAGGATATTTAGGAATTTCCGGATTAAATGTAACCAGTGATGTATCTTCTATGTATGGTATGCCGGAGGGTGTGTATGTTGCTCAGGTGTATCAGGGAGGAGCAGCCAATGCGGGCATGTTAAAAGGAGACATTATTACAGCATTTGACGGAAGCAGTGTCAAAACAATGGAAGATTTGCAGGGCTATTTGGAATATTATGAAGTGGGAGAAACGGTAACGGTCACCATTCAAAGACCAAATGCCGGAGGATATGTGGAACATACCCTTTTGGTAACCTTAGGTGTACAGACCCAGACTCCATAAGTAAAAAGCCTGCATGATTTGGAGGGAAGAATGGCAGAAGAATTTGAATCAAAAAATCAGGATGAAGGATACGAAGATGTGTGCTTTATCTGCAGAAGACCGGAAAGTAAAGCAGGAAAAATGTTGAAAATGCCGGGAAATATAACCGTTTGTACGGATTGTATGCAAAAGACCATGGAGACGGTAAGTCAGTTTGATTATCAGGGAATGATGAATCACCCTGAGTTTATGAATAGTTTGGCTCAGTTTGCAGGAACAAATCCACAAAAGGAAAAAGCGGAAAAGACGGAGAAAAAGGAAGAAGAGGGAAAAGATAAGGATTCAGACATAGAAGTAATTGAGGATGAGGAAGAAGAAACAAAAACTTTTAAAAGACCTTTTCCCAATATCAGCTTTATTAATCTGGCCGATCTGCAGATGGATGGTGGAATTCCGAATCGGCAGAAATTGAAGAAACGTAAGAAAAAGGACCAGCCGGTACTGGATATAAAAAATATTCCGCCGCCTCATAAAATTAAAGCACAGTTGGATGAGTATGTGATTGGTCAGGAAAAAGCCAAAAAAGTTATTTCTGTGGCAGTTTACAATCATTATAAACGTGTGGCAACCGGAACCATGGATGAAATCGAAATCGAAAAGTCCAATATGCTGATGATTGGTCCTACCGGAAGCGGAAAAACTTATCTGGTAAAAACATTGGCCAGACTTCTGGATGTTCCTTTGGCAATTACGGATGCCACCTCTTTAACAGAAGCAGGTTATATTGGAGATGATATTGAGAGTGTGGTAAGTAAGCTTTTGGCTGCAGCAGATAATGATGTGGAAAGAGCAGAGCAGGGAATTATCTTTATTGATGAGATTGATAAGATTGCCAAGAAGAAGAATACCCATGCCAGAGATGTCAGTGGAGAATCCGTACAGCAGGGGATGTTAAAACTGTTGGAAGGAGCAGATGTTGAGGTTCCTGTGGGAGCTACAAATAAAAATGCCATGGTGCCTATGACTACGGTAAATACCAGAAATATTTTATTTATCTGTGGCGGGGCATTCCCGGATTTGGAAGAAATCATAAAACAGAGATTGAATAAGCAGACCTCCATTGGTTTTGGAGCAGATTTAAAAGATAAATACGATAAAGAAAAGAACATTTTGGATAAAGTTACCGTAGAAGATTTAAGAACCTTTGGCATGATTCCGGAATTTATCGGTCGTCTTCCCATCATCTATACATTACAGGGGCTGACAAAGGAAATGCTGATTAAGATTTTAAAAGAGCCTAAAAATGCGATTTTGAAACAATATCAGAAATTACTGGAGTTGGATGAGGTAAAACTGGAATTTGATGACAGTGCCTTGGAAGCGATTGCGGAAAAAGCACTGGAACAGGATACGGGAGCCAGAGCCTTAAGAGCCATTATTGAAGACTTTATGCTGGATATTATGTATGAAATTCCAAAGGATGATAACATAGGTCAGGTTACCATTACCAGAGCCTATATTGAAGGAACCGGAGGACCTGTAATCGATATTAGAAACAATTCGGCAGGGATAGAAGAAAGAAAAAGTTTAAAGGAAATAACAGAGTAAGAAAGATGCTTTCGGCAGAAGTGCCGAAGGCATCTTTTTTGCATATATTACCATAAGAAAATGGGGATGGTTAAAAATGCCTGATTTATGTAAGGAGAAGATTTTATCAAATGACTATGGGGATTGGATTATTGATTTTGAAGTAACCCGGGAATTGCTGGAAATGGAATCTGCAAATCCTGATTTTTGTTATCGGCAGATAGACAGAAGTTTAGGATTGGTGTTTAGTAAAAGAAACCAGACAAATCCCATAGGGTTATTAAATTATCCTTATCAAAGGCTGCCTAATTTGTTTGGACTGCAAGAGATGGAAACGGAGTCTGTGGGAACGGTGTTTAATCCCCAGCCGCTTATAAACAGTGGTATATGGCAGGTTCAGAATGGACCATTGAAGTTAAGCGGAAGAGGAACTGTCATTGCTTTTTTAGACACCGGAATTGATTATCAAAATCCTGTTTTTTGTTATCCAGATGGAACCAGCCGTATTCTGGCTATTTGGGATCAGACTATTCAGGAAGGAGAACCTCCGGAGGGATTTTCTTATGGTACGGAATATACCCGAGAGAGAATCAATGAAGCATTGGAAAGTGAAAATCCTTTGATGGTGGTACCATCTACAGATGATAATGGTCATGGAACCATGGTAGCCAGTGTGGCGGCAGGCAGCAGAATGGAAGAAGGCAGTTTGTTTACGGGAGCGGCACCGGAAGCAGATATTCTGGTGATAAAGCTAAAAGAATGTAAAGAGTATTTAAGACAGTATTATCTTGTGCCGGATAGGACAATTGCTTATCAGTCTACGGATATTATAATGGCTTTGGAATATGCAGACAGGTTTGCACGAAGCTTTTACAGACCGGTTATCTTCTGTATTGCTTTAAGCAGCAGTTATGGAAGCCATAACGGAACTTCTCCGTTAAGTAATTATATGAACCGGCTGGCACAAAATCGCAGCCGTATTTTTGTGGTAGGCGGGGGAAATGAAGGAAACAGTGCTCATCATTATGAAGGGGCTTTAAGTCCGGCAGAAGGAGAAAGGCAAGAGAATGAGGAAGAAATTGAAATACGGGCAGGGGAAAACGAAAAAGGATTTCTGGCAGAAATCTGGGGAAAATCTCCTAATATTTTTTCTGTCTCCATTCGTTCTCCGGGAGGAGAAGAAATTCAAAATACAGGAGTGAGAATTGACAGGGGGATTGAATACACCTTTGTATATGAAAGAACAGATATTACGGTAAGTTATGCTTTGGTGGAAGGCGGAAGTGGAGATGAATTAATTACCCTGCGGTTCCAAAATCCCGCACCGGGAATCTGGACATTAATTTTACGCATAGAAAGCGGGATTCCCAATGCAAATTTTCATATCTGGCTGCCGATTTCCCAATTTTTAAGTGGGGAGACATATTTTTTAAGACCCAGTCCGAATGTGACTCTGACACTGCCTTCTTATGCGGAAAATACCATTGCGGTCTCCACCTATTCTGTTCGTAATAACAGTATATATGTCAGAAGCGGAAGAGGATTTTCCAGAGGCAGTGAAATCAAACCGGATCTGGCAGCTCCGGGGGTAAATATATCAGCGGTGCAAAGAGGAGGCAGAGCACAAATGAGAATTAACAATGTTACCGGTTCCGCCCTTGCGGCAGCCATAACTGCGGGCGGAGTGGCGGATTTTATGGAATGGGCGATTACCGATGGGAATGCCAATTATTTAAAAAGTGCAGAAGTAAAAAATTATCTGATCCGGGGGGCGGTCCGTGACAGTAACTTAACGTATCCTAACAGACTGTGGGGCTTTGGAAAATTGTCCATACAGGGAGTGTTTGATTCCCTGGCAGGTTTATAAGCATCCAAAAGGGAAAAGAAAGCCAAAGCCTTTATTTTTTTCGGAAGGTATTTGTTTTTTCCGGTTGGGCTTTAAAAGTAGGATAGCGAAACAACAGGGTTTTTAAAGCTTCCCAGTGAAAAGGAAATAAGGGCCAGAAATAACTTTTCCCCCCAAAGGTAGGTGTGGTAACTAAAGATAACAGGATAAGCAGAAAGCCTGCAAAAAATCCAAAATGGGGAAAAAGACCGGTGAGAAGAATCAGCCATAGACGATACATTTTTACGGCATCGGACAATTCTATACTGGCAATGCCAAGGGAAGCCAGCATAGTAGCGGCTCCATAGAAAATAACTTCTTCATTGGTCCAGTGTAAGGTGACAGCCATGTCACCCAATAAAAGACCTCCTACAATGGCGAGAGAACCGGAGAAAGCATCCGCAGAGTGGGCAGAAGCATATTTAAATAAATCCAGGCCCAGTTCCACAAACAACACGTAAATAAAAATAGCGGCAGCATTCACCTCTTCTGGAATAATAGCCTGCAAAAAATAGGGTGTCCAGTCAGGATTTAGACAAAACAGCAAAAATAAAGGCATCAGTAACAGGCTGAGTAACAGGCAGATTAGCCGTACGAAGCGGGTATAAGTTCCCACTAAGGGACTTTTATAATAGTCTTCCGGTGTCTGGGTAAATTGAAAAATATTGCAGGGGAGTATACAGGCAAAAGGGGAATTGTCTACAAGAAGCAATAAATAACCTTCTGTCAGATAACTGCAGGCAACATCCGGCCGTTGTGTCAGAAAAGCTGCCGGCATGGGATGAAAGAAAGATTTTTTGTTTAAAAGCTCTTTCAGACTTTGGATTCCCATAGTCAGGGCAGTCGTGTCTAAGGAGCATAAAGTTTTCTGAACCTGAGCTAATAATTTCTTGTCGCATAGAGGCTCCAGATAAGACAAAGTTACATCTGTCTGGCTGATAGAACCGATTTTTTGCAGTGAAAATGTAAGTGTATCGGAATGCAGTCTGCGGCGGATCAGACTGCAGTTGGTAACCAGATTTTCTGTAAAACCATCCTTGGCACCCTGCAGAACTTTTTCCGTGTTGGGTTCTTCCACGCCACGATTTGGATATTCTCTGGCATCAATGATCAGTCCCTGAGAATATCCGTCGATGAAAAGCAGACTGGCACCGCAAAGAAGGCTGCTTTTCATCTCTTGGGGGGAGTAGGAAAAGGAAATCTGTGCATAAAAAAACTGGTCTTTTACAAATTGAGGAAGTGTTTTGGAAGCTTCTTTAGATTTTGCCTGAAAATCTTCCGCCTTAAAATCCTTAAATAGATTTTGAATTGTGTCTAAATCACAAAGTCCGTTTATGGCAATAAAATAGCAGGGAACCAAACCTAAAGAAATTTCCCGGGTAATATAATCAAAGCTTTTATCCAAAGGAAGAAGCTGGTGAAAAAGAGAAATGTTATCCTTTAAATTAGAATAAAGTTTATTGGGTATCATCATAAAATATCTCCTGCGTTTGGTGTTGTTTTACTCCTGCTGTTTAGTTTAGGCAGGAGTAAAAAAATTATGCAAAAGATATGGCTAAAATCACTGCTGTTATATGAGAAAATCAGAAGCTTCAGGACTAACTTGTACTGAGTACAAGGAAGAAAGCCCCTATAATAATGCAAAAATCTGAAATGTTAAATACAATTTGGTTAAAACGGGAAAAGGGAGTGCAGAAGGAAACGTAGTCAATAACATATTTTTTGCTTAAACGGTCATAAGTATTGCTGAAAGCACCTCCCAGTAATAAAGAAAGACCAAGCTTTAAAATCACGTTGCCTTTTTGAAACAAAGTGAGAAGGAAAAACAGAAAAATTATGAGGGTAAAAAGAACAGAAACAGCATGAAGCAATTTCTTTTTGTGTTCCATAAAATTTAAAAAGGCCCCTTCATTATGGTATTTATGAATGCGAAGTTTCTTCTTTAGCAAAAAGGTCTGCCGGGAAAAATCATAATTTTCTGCAACAAAGTTTTTTATTTTCCACTCTAAAATAATAATAAGAAGTACCAAAAGAATATAAAACATAAGATAAGTTCCTTTCCGTATTTTAGTAATAGTATACTCCATCTTAGCAAGAACAGCTATTAAAAAGCAGGGATTTCATAAAAAAACTTTCCTGACAGACAGTATACAAAGTTTGGAAATTTTGATACAATGAAAGCCATGTTAATGTAAAGAAAGAAAAGGATTTGGATGGAGAAGAAATGAGAAGAAAGGTGAAAATTTTTCATAGAGTGTTGCCCTTGATAGGGGTATTCTTGTGCTTGTCGGGGTGTAATGGAACCGGAAAAGAGGAAAAGGTACCGGTGGCAGAATATAAGGTTTCGGAAGAGGAATTAAGCTATGCCATGCCAAAAGCAGGAGAAGCAGCAGTAAGTTGGAAAAGCAAAACGGAACCGGAAACCAAAAGTAAGGGGACGATTTCTGTAGCAACGGTAGGAAGTCCTAATATAGAGATTTTACAGCAGGCAGGTAAGCTTCTTGCTCAAAAAGGATATCAATTAGAAATAGAGCTGTGCGAAGATTATCTGGAACCCAACCGATTGGTAGCCCAAGGAAGTGTAGACTGCAATTATTATCAGCATGCTTCTTTTCTGGAAAGATATAATATAGAATATGGCACCGCACTTCAGGAGATGGAAAAGATTCATTATGAGCCATTGGCAATCTACGGACATAAGATAGAAAATCTGCAGCAGGTTGAAAAAGGAATGAAGGTTGCTTTGCCGGAAAATGCCACAGCTTTAGCACAGTCACTTATGCTGCTTCAGGAAGAAGGGTTGTTAACCTTAATGAGCGATGCAGATATGACAGCGGTAATGGAGGATATTTTGGAGAATCCTCTGGAGTTGGAATTTGTGCTTATGCCGGAAGAGGAAATTGTACAAAAAATGTCAGAGGTGGATTTAGGTATCTATCATATGGGGCATATGTTAAAAGAGGGAAGGCAGACAAAGGAGGGATTGCTTGCCATGGAACAAAAGGAATCTATGGCAGCAAAAAATCTTGCCCAGGGAATTGTAGTTTATGAGTATCCCAATGAAAAAGCTTCCCTATTGATTGATACCCTGATGGGAGAAGAGATGCAGCAGTACATGGAGAGCCGGTATCATGGAAGTTTGTATCTAATGGAAAATGGGATGGAATAGGAAAGAAGAGTGGATATGAAGATAAAAGAAAGCTTAAAAAAAGATTGGTATCTTTATTTTCTGGCGGTATTGGCATTACTGCAGCTTGCCATGTTTACCCTGTGGGGAGAGCATAGTTTTGTAGCTATACATGATAATCTGGATCTATTTGTTGCACATAATACGATTATGAAAAATCAGGGGATTTTTTTCGGCAGCGGTCAGGAAGCACTTTTGCTGGGAGGCATAAGCCGCAATTTGTTGGGAAGCGAGTTTTCTTTGTATAATATTTTATATTATCTGTTTTCGCCCTATACGGCTTATGTTATTGGATATTTTTTGAAATTAGGAATTGGTTTTTTCTCTTTTGTATTATTAGCAAAAGAAATTTATCAGGAGAGATTTGCACAGTATAAATGTATGGTTTTGCTGGTGGCAGCAGCCTTTTGTATGGTTCCTGTGTTTCCTGCCTATGGAATTGCCTTTGTATCCGTTCCGCTATTGGTTTTCTTATTGCTGAAGATATATAAAGAACCGAAAGCCATGTGGTATTTATTATTGTTTTTATATCCGTTACTCTCCTATTTTTCTTATTTTGGAATTTTTATTTTGGGATATATGGTATTTGCCTTTCTTTATTTTTGGTACAAAGAAAAGAAGGTTCCAGTACATTTTTTGTGTGCTGTTTTGATTTTGGCAGCAGGATATGTGGTGTTTGAATACCGTCTGTTTTATGAGATGCTTTTTAGCCATACGGTTTCCATACGTGACAGTATGGTTATGGCAGATGTCACTTTGGGACAAAGTCTGAAAGATATGATAGAAGTTTTGGTAAATCCCGGATTTCATTCTCAAAGTTCCCATAAATATTGGGTGTTTCCTATTGTGATAGTGGCTCTTTTGGGAATAAATATAGACTATTTGAAAAGGAAAGATTACAAAGCGATTAGGAAAAGTCCTATAAATCTGACCTTTCTTTTTCTCCTTTTTAATTGTGTTGTTTATGGACTATTTGAACTGCAGGCAGTACAAAAAATTGTGGAAATGCTCATCCCGCCTTTAAAGGGATTTCAGTTTAACCGAACCATATTTTTTAATCCCTTTTTGTGGTATGCCCTGTTTTTCTTAGTATTAAAGGAACTTTATGAAAGATTTGGAAAGCAGATTTGGAGAAAAGCATTGCTGTATGCCGCGGCGGTAATTGCTGTTTTGATTTGTATGTTTGTACCTCAGGTATATAATGATTTTTATAGTAATTGTTACCATCATGCTTATGAAAGAATCAAGAAAACCCCTAGTACACAGTTATCTTTTAAGGAATTTTATTCGGAAGAATTGTTTTCCTATATAAAAGAGGAGATTGGCTATGAGGGAGAATGGGCTGTGGCTTATGGAATGCATCCTGCGGTGCTGGAGTATAATGGAATTGCGACTCTGGATGGATATTTAGGTCTTTACAGTGAGGAATATAAACAACAGTTTAAAAAATTAATCGCTCCTGCATTGGAATCTTCTGAGGAGTTCAGGAATACCTTTCAAAATTCTGGGATTCGGGCGTATATTTATTCGGGAGCCGGAGAAAATACCTATCAGCCTTTGAAAGAGTTAACGATTACAGATAGGAAACTGTATCTGGATGGAGATGTTTTCCGACAAATGGGAGGAACGTATATTTTTTCCAGAATTGCCATCAGCAATGAAAAAGAACTGGGATTAAAGCTATATGGTGAGTATACGCATGAGACCTCCCCTTATGTTATTTATGTATATATGAATCAAAACAAATAAATGAAAAGACTGCCGCTTTAGCGACAGTCCTTTTTTTAGTCTACTTCATTTCCTTCATTAGTATCATTGGAAGTTTCATGATATTCTTTTTCTGTATTTACATTCCAGATATTATCTTTATTCTTTGTACCGGATAAAATATTTTTTACCGTTTCGAAAGAAGTACACATGGAATGGTCAATATTGTTGTAACGATGCTGTCCATTACGGCCTACACAATAGAGATTATCAATGGATTTAAGGTAAGTTACTAAAGTATCGATTTCATCATAGGTATCAAAGTATGCAGGATAAGCTTTTTTTACTTTTTCCATGTGAGTATCCAGGACTTCATCAGCACTGTCAATCAGTCCTAATTTTATCATTTCTTCAATACCAACTTTGGAGAATTCTTCTTCTGTCATATTCCAGAAATCATCTCCTTCGTTTACAAAGTATTCCAGACCAATCCATACAGTGTGTTCCAAGTCTTTGATCATATAAGGAGACCAGTTATTGTAAATTTGGAAACGTCCAAGCTTTACTTTTCTGTCCTGTACATATACCCAGCAGTCAGGAACGATATTGCTGACTGTTTTTAAGTTTGTTTTATTTTCTAATTTAATCTTAGGTACTAAAACACCCAAAGTCATATAATCACGATAAGGAAGACCTTTTGCGATTCTTGCAGGTTCCGCAGGAACATCATTCATACCGGCAACCAAATCTTTAACAGGCATGGAAGAAATAATATAATCCCCTTCTACGGTATATTCTTTCCCATTCATTTCATAAGTAAGACCGGTTAAAATATTATCTGCATTTTTATGTATTTTTGTAACTTTGGCATTTTTATAAATTGTACCGCCAAGTGCTTCGATTTTTTCGGCGGTTACTTCCCACAGCTGACCGGGACCTAATTTAGGATATTTGAATTCTTCAATCAGGGAGGTTTCAACTTTTCGGTTCTTTTTGTTGAAGATTTTTCCAAAAATATCTTTGATGATAGCGATAATGGACAAACCTTTTACTCTTTGAGCTCCCCAGGAAGCATCAATTTCACTGGGATGACGTCCCCAGAGATTTTCCGTATAATATTCAAAAAACATGGAATAAAGTTTTCGACCAAATCGGTTAATGTAAAAATTTTCCAGATTGTCTTCCGGTTTTTTGAAAATCATGGAGTAAAGGTAACTGAAACCTACCTGAACTGTAGCAAGAAATCCCATGTTTTTAAAGGTTTCAAGCTTCAGGGAAATAGGATAGTCATAAAATTTATCGTTAAAATAAATACGGGACACACGTCTTCTGGTTAACATAACATGGTCTTCTTTTTCCGGATCCGGTCCCCCCGGTGAAAGAGGCATGGTCCGATGCAGAAGAATATCATCATAGGTAGGATGTCCTTGCATAGGAAGCATTTCATCCCACCATTTGTTTACCTCCGGAATTTTAGAGAAGAAACGATGTCCTCCCATGTCCATACGGTTTCCGTTGTAGTTTACGGTTTTGGAAATACCGCCAAAATTCTCACTCTCTTCAAAAACAATAACTTCCATATCCTCTGACTGCTTTAAAAGTTCATAAGCAGCCGTAAGTCCGGCAGGGCCGGCACCGATAACAAGTGCTTTTTTCATGAAATAAAATCCTTTCAATTAATGAATTTATAAAAATAAATTCTGTAAATATACTGTTTACAGTCTAGCATAGTTTTGGTGAGTTTACAAATATAAAATATGTTTTTAGGCGGTTTTGCTTTTATTTCTTGTCTAAGGTAAAAGTTACAGGCGGTGAATGCCAACAACATAACCCCGAATCCTCCATTCTGAAAAATCAGAAATAAAGATGTTGGTTCCCAGTCCGTTAACGGAAGCCAGAATAAAATGTGTGTTACTTTTTAAAAGAAGTCTTATATATAATTTCCCTTCATGAGAAAAAACGGCAGTTTCCCCGATTTGCGGCGGGCGTTTTCTGCTGATCAACAAGATATCATCTTCATAATAGACCGGATGATAACAATAGGAAGAAATCATAAGACCATAATCTGCCGCTTTCTGTAGTGGGATAGGATATGCAGTCATATCCAAAGAAGGAGAAAGGGAAACCAATCCCGGAGAGTCTGCCTGATAATCCGCATCTGTGGAAAGCACCGGGATTTTCGCTGGGGATTTGTCAAATTGGCAGGTGTAGTAACTGGAACCAATTTCTCCCATATATCCATCTAATAAAGAAGCTGTATCTGAAGAATCCGTTTCTGCCAAACTGCCTGTCAGATAGCTTAAGTTACAATTAAAAGCAAGAGCAATTTTGGCAATGTTATGGAAGGAAGTATTTTCTGTTTTCATAGAAAGCAGTTTTTTTAAGGTCTCGTAGGGAATTCCGGTTTTATCGGAAAGTGTTTTTACAGACCAGTGATGTTTCTCTAATTGAAAATATATACGGCTGTTGATGAAGGCGCAGGCCTCTTTGGGATTATAGGAATAGGCAGCATTCATAGGTCAGCTCCTGAGGTATTATTTGGCATTAAAATTTATGAAAAAGTGCCGGATAGGATATCGAAAAAGAACGAAAAATGTTGAAAAATTAATCCTATAACATTCTGGCTTTGCCGAAGACAAAGAAGGGCAGCCTGACAACATTAGGAGGGAAAAATGAATTATATAATAGAGTGTAAGGACTGGAACCCGGAGAAAGTTGCGGAAGTTCTTTCCAGGATTCAAAATGTTTCCAACCTGCAGATCGTGCTGCAGCTGGAAGAGGAAAACAGAGAAAAAAACGCGGGTTGGGAGAAGAAAGTGGGGGAGTATTTAAACAATCTGGGAGTTCCACGTCATTTAATCGGTTATGGTTATTTAAAGTATTGTGTGGCAAGATGCATCTGCTGTCCGCAGGAACTGGAGAGTGTTACCAAGCTGCTTTATCCGGAAACGGCAAAAAAATATAATACTACGTCTGGAAAAGTAGAACATGGAATTCGTCATGCCATAAAAAAGGCCTGGGAAAATGCCAGAACCGAAGAATGGGATATCGTTTTCGGAACAGGGCATTGGTCAGTAAAACAGAAGCCTACCAATTCTCAGTTTATTGCTGCATTGTCAGATTATATCGCTATGGATAACTAGATATTGTATCTGCAAAAGTGAAAACTGTGATACAAATACAATATATAGTTTTTAAGAGCGCGAATATAATGTATGCATGAAAAAACATTTTTTGGTAGAATTCTTATAAAATGGAAATAAAAAATCTATGGATAAGAGCAGAAGAATTAGAAAATGGGTAACTGGTAGTGGGTTGTCTTGCTTTTTATGATACAAAGTGGTAAAATTTCTTTAATTGAGGGCAAAAATAAAAGAAAGAATCTGATTGCCTTTAAAAGTATGATGGAGAGAAAAAGGAGCAGACAAATGAGTAAGGGTTTTAATGATTTAATTGCAAAAGTGAATACCTGTGGCGTGAAAAAAGTAGCAGTTGCAGTAGCACAGGATGCTCACGTATTAGAGGCCGTTAGGGCTGCAAAAGAAAGAAAGATTGCAGAAGCTATTTTGGTAGGGGATGAAAAAAAGATTAAAGAGGTGGCAGCAGGTATCGATATGGATTTGACAGGATATGAAATTATCCATGTAGAAGACACCTATGAAGCTGCATTAAAAGCGGTATCATTGGTAAGTGAAGGAAAAGCCGATATGTATATGAAGGGGCTGGTAGATACCAAATCTTTCTTAAAGAGTGTGTTGGATAAGGAAGTAGGACTTCGTACCGGAAAACCTTTATCCCATGTGGCAGTATTTGAAATCAAAGGAGTAGACCATCTGCTATTCTTAACAGACGTTGCATTTATGACCTATCCTACATTGGAGGATAAAGCAAACATTATTGCAAATACGGTAGAAGTGGCACATGCCTGCGGTATTGAATGTCCTAAGGTAGCACCTCTGGCAGCAGTGGAAGTAGTAAATCCTAAAATGCCGGCAACCGTTGATGCGGCGGAATTAACCAAAATGAATGAAGAAGGAAAGATTACAGGCTGTATCGTAGATGGTCCTTTATCCTTAGACCTTGCAATTGATAAGGAAGCTGCATCCCATAAGGGAGCAGAAGGAAGAAGAATTGTAGGAGATGCAGATGTGTTATTGTTCCCGGATATCCATGCAGGAAATCTGGTATACAAATGTCTTGTGCATACCGCAGAAGTGAAAAACGGCTGTATCTTAACAGGAACCAAAGCACCGGTTATCCTTACCAGTCGTTCCGATTCTTTTGAAACAAAAGTAAATTCAATTGCTCTTGCAGCAGTGGTTGCAGAAGCTATGAAGAATAAATAAAGAGAAGGAGAAAAAATATGGCTATTAAAAGTTTAATTATCAATCCCGGTTCTACCTCTACAAAAATCGGTGTTTTTGAAGACGAAACCTTACTTTTTGAAAAAACACTGAGACATTCCACAGAAGAAATCGCTCAGTATGCCACAATTGCAGACCAGAAAGATTTCAGAAAGGAAATCATTACCAATTGTCTGGCAGAAAACGATTGCGATATAAAATCCTTAAATATGGTAGTTGGCCGTGGCGGTATGTTAAAACCCATTCCGGGCGGTACTTACGAAGTTACAGATGAATTACTGGCAGATTTAAAAGCCGGAATTCAGGGACAGCATGCAAGTAACTTAGGAGGAATGTTAGCAAGAGAAATCGGAGACGAAATCGGGGTTCCTTCTTATATTGTAGACCCTGTAGTAGTAGATGAGTTATGTACTTCTGCAAGATACTCAGGAGTTCCGGAACTTCCAAGAACCAGTGTATTCCATGCTTTAAACCAGAAGGCAGTGGCAAAACGCTACGCAAAAGAAAATGGAAAAGCTTATGAAGACTTGAATTTAGTAGTAGTACATATGGGCGGCGGTGTTTCTGTAGGTGCTCATACAGGCGGTCGTATCATTGACGTATTTAATGCTCTTGACGGTGATGGTGCTTTTTCTCCGGAACGAGCAGGCGGAGTGCCAAGTGGTGCTTTAATTAAAATGTGTTTTTCCGGAAAATATACAGAAAAAGAAGTTTACAAGAAAATTGTAGGTAATGGTGGCTTTAATGCTTATATGGGAACCAACGATATGCGTGAGGTGGAAGATAAGGTAAATGCCGGCGATGCTCATGCAACAGAAGTATGTGATGCTTTTATTTTCCAGGTTTCCAAGGACATCGGTTCCATGGCGGCTGTTTTAAAAGGAAAAGTGGACCAGATTGTAGTAACCGGCGGTATTGCTTATGATAAGAACGTCATTCGTGGATTGAAAGAAGCTTGTGAATGGATTGCGCCTATGACAATCTATCCGGGTGAAGACGAATTACTTGCTCTTGTACAGGGTGGTTTACGTGTATTAAACGGTGAAGAAAAAGCAAAAGTATATTAAAATGAAAAAGAGATAGTATTATAAGGAAAAAGGCTGTTCCGCTCTGTCCTTTGTTTTGGAAAAAAGTTACAAACAAAGGACAGAGGGAACAGCTACTTTTTTATCTGTTATCTGCGAATAGAGAATTACTGGTCTATGGAAGGGAGTTTTCCATTCAGTGCTTCTTTTTTTTGAAAGATTTCTTTTAAGGATTCTGTATAGGGAGCATGTGCAACGCCATATTCAGTGACAATTCCTGTAATCAAATCGTTATCAGTCACATCAAAGGCAGGATTAAATACTTTTACGCCTTCCGGTGCCATTGGTTCTTTGTACCACATTTTGGTAACCTCTTCCGGCTTTCTTTCTTCAATGGGAATCTGGTCACCGCTTTCTAAGCTCATATCAATGGTAGAAGTAGGAGCACAAACATAAAAAGGAACGTTGTAACGGGCGGCAACCGCAGCCACCACACTGGTACCGATTTTGTTGGCGGTGTCTCCGTTGGCTGCTACACGGTCACATCCTACAAAGACAGCATTTACCCATCCGTTTTTCATTACCATGGCAGACATATTGTCGCAAAGTAACGTTACATCCACACCGGCGGAATGTAATTCGTAGGCAGTTAATCTTGCTCCTTGAAGCAAAGGTCTGGTTTCATCAGCAAATACCCGGAAGTGATAGCCCCGCTCCTGTCCTAAATAGATGGGAGCAGTAGCGGTTCCGTACTTACTGGTAGCAAGCTGCCCGGCGTTGCAGTGAGTTAAGATGCCATCTCCCGGTTTTACCAGCTGCAGGCCATATTCTCCAATCATTTTGCAGACAAGGGTATCTTCTTCTTTGATGGCAAGGGCTTCCTTTTGTAAGATATCCAGTAAGGTGTCACCATACTTATCTTTATTGGCAACACAGACAGCATCCATTCTTTTTAAAGCCCAGGAAAGATTGACGGCTGTTGGTCTGGAAGAATCCAGATAATCTCTTTGTTTGGCAAATTGGGCATAAAAGCTGTCAAAGTCCTCTGCGGTAATCTGAGTGGCAAGAATGTAGATGCCAAAAGCGGCTGCTACACCGATAGCCGGAGCCCCTCTTACCTGCAGCAGATAAATGGCATCCCAAATTTCTTTTGCGGTAGATAAGCGAAGAATTTCTGTAGAGCCCGGTAATTTTGTCTGATCGATGATGACAAGCTCTTTTCTTTCAAGGTCAATGTCTACGGTTTCGTATTCCATAATGTTTTTTGATTCCATAATACCCTCCGTTATTTGTAAGTTGAATATAAATTTTACTGGTTCTATAAATCCAAGAATAAAACAATTTTAACATACAGATAAGACTGGGGGCAAGTAAGAGCGCCAAAAGACAGAACTTTCTTGGAAGAATTTGATTAAAAAAAAGAAAAATTGACAAAATATAGAGTCTTAATATTTCGTTCACAAAAAGTTTAGATTTAACAAAGAGGTTATGCAGTTGAATAAAGGAAACATTTCTGTTACAATATACGTTGAATTTTTAGGCAAAATCAAAAAAATGAAAAAAGGATATCCGATTTTGCCGTGGAGGAAAAAATGAAGATTTTTGATAAAATGTTTGGTACTCATAGTGAGCGTGAATTGAAACGGATTGCACCCATTGTGGATAAGATTGAAGCATTTCAGCCCGCAATGCAGGCATTAAGTGATGAGGAACTTAGAGGAAAAACAAAAGAATTTAAGGAACGGCTGGCCCAAGGAGAGACTTTGGATGACTTATTGCCGGAAGCATTTGCAACTGTAAGAGAAGCAGGAAAACGTGTTTTGAATATGGAACATTATCGTGTACAGCTGATTGGTGGTATTATCCTTCATCAGGGACGTATTTCGGAAATGAGAACCGGAGAAGGAAAAACACTGGTATCTACCCTTCCGGCCTATTTAAATGCCCTGGAAGGAAAAGGAGTGCACGTTGTAACTGTTAATGATTATCTGGCAAAACGTGACGCAGAGTGGATGGGACAGATTCATGAATTTTTAGGCTTGAAGGTCGGTGTCGTTTTAAATGGAATGACCAGTGAAGAAAGAAGAGAAGCTTATAATTGTGATATTACGTATGTAACAAACAATGAACTGGGCTTTGATTACTTAAGAGATAATATGGTAATTTATAAAGAACAGCTGGTGCTGAGAGATTTGCATTATGCTATCATCGACGAAGTAGACTCTGTGTTGATTGATGAGGCAAGAACACCGCTTATTATCTCCGGACAGAGTGGAAAATCTACCAAATTATATGAAGTCTGTGATGTACTGGCTCGTCAGTTAGAACGAGGGCAGGATATGGAAGACTTGTCCAAAATGGATGCCATTATGGGAATTATGCAGGAAGAAACCGGAGATTTTATTGTAAATGAAAAAGATAAGATTGTGAACCTGACAGAGCAGGGAGTCAGTAAGGTAGAACAGTTTTTCCATATTGAGAACCTGGCAGACCCTGAAAATCTGGAAATTCAGCATAATATTATTCTGGCTTTGCGAGCCCATAATTTAATGTTCCGGGATCAGGATTATGTGGTCAAAGATGATCAAGTTCTTATTGTAGATGAATTTACCGGAAGAATTATGCCGGGACGTCGTTATTCTGACGGACTTCATCAGGCGATTGAGGCAAAAGAGCATGTGAAGGTGAAGAGAGAAAGTAAGACTCTTGCCAATATTACGTTCCAGAATTTCTTCAATAAATTTGAGAAAAAGGCCGGCATGACAGGTACCGCATTAACAGAAGAACAGGAATTCCGTGATATCTATGGAATGGACGTTATTGAGATTCCTACCAATAAACCGGTGGCTAGAATAGACCATCAGGATGCTGTGTATAAAACCAAAAAAGAAAAATTGTATGCTATCTGTAATGCAGTGGAAGAAGCCCAGAAAAAAGGACAGCCGGTTTTGGTTGGTACCATTACCATTGAAGCTTCCGAAGAAATCAGTAATCTTTTAAGAAAAAGGGGAATCCCTCATAAAGTTTTAAATGCAAAATTCCATGAAATGGAAGCGGAGATTGTAGCAGATGCCGGTATCCATGGCGCAGTTACCATTGCCACCAATATGGCCGGACGTGGTACGGATATTAAATTAGACGATGCCGCAAGAGCAGCCGGAGGACTTAAGATTATCGGTACGGAACGTCATGAATCCAGACGTATTGATAACCAGCTTCGTGGCCGTTCCGGAAGACAGGGGGATCCGGGAGAATCCAAGTTCTATATTTCTCTGGAAGACGATCTCATGCGTCTGTTTGGTTCGGAAAGAATGATTACCATGTTTAATGCCCTTGGAATTCCGGAAAATCAGGAAATTGAGCATAAAATGTTAAGCAATGCCATAGAAACTGCACAGAAAAAGATTGAAAATAACAACTATGGGGTTCGTAAGAATCTTCTGGAATACGATCAGGTCATGAATGAACAAAGAGAAATCATTTATGCGGAAAGACGTCGTGTACTGGATGGAGAAAGCATGCGTGATGTTATCTACAAGATGATTACGGATATTGTGGAAAATGCAGTTGATATTGTAGTTGGCGATGATTCCGACAGTGAAGAATGGGATATTAAGGAATTAAACAGCCTGCTGCTTCCTGTGATTCCCATGAGCAGGATTACAAAAGAGAAAGTTTCCGGCATGAAGAAAAACAGTCTGAAACAGAGTATGAAGGAAGAAGCTGTAAAATTATATGAAGCAAAAGAGGCAGAGTTTCCGGAACCGGAAGCAATCCGTGAATTAGAGCGTGTTATTTTACTGAAAGTAATTGACAGAAAATGGATGGATCATATTGATGATATGGAACAGCTGCGTCAGGGAATCAGTCTTCAGGCATATGGTCAGAAAGACCCTCTGGTAGAATATAAAATGAGCGGCTATGATATGTTTGATGCCATGACAGCCAATATTCAGGAAGATACGGTGAAACTTCTTTTACATGTAAAAGTGGAACAGAAAGTAGAACGGGAACAGGTTGCCAAAGTAACCGGTACCAATAAAGATGATTCTGCCGCGAAAGCACCCGTGAAGCGGGCAGAAACAAAAGTATATCCAAACGATCCCTGTCCCTGTGGCAGCGGAAAGAAATACAAACAGTGCTGTGGAAGAAAATAGGAAGGAATTTGATTCTGGAAATCGAGAGTTCCTTTTAACGGCAAGGTTTGGCAATAGAATAAAATGAAAAGAAAGTGTGGTGAATGCAGTGGTTGAATTAGACCAGATGAAGACAGAACTTCTCTCCTACAAAACACCATTAGCGGAAGTGAGGGATTCACTTTGACTTAGAAAATAAGTCAAAGAAAATAGAAGAATTGGAACGGGAAATGGAGGCTCCATGGTTTTGGGATGATCCAAACGTTTCCAATCAAAAAATGAAAGAGTTTAAAAGTTTAAAGAATATCGTAGATACCTGTCAAAAATTATCAGGACAATATGAAGATATTGAAACACTGATTGAAATGGGGTATGAAGAAGAGGATGCTTCCATGATTGAAGAAATCAGAAGAGAACTGGATGAGTTCATTTCTGTTTTGGAAGATATCCGAATTGGAACTCTCCTTTCGGGAGAATTTGATAAGGACAATGCGATTTTAAAATTGAATGCAGGAGCCGGAGGAACGGAATCCTGTGATTGGGCAAGTATGCTGTACCGTATGTATACCCGTTGGGCAGAGAAAAAAGGGTTTACGGTAGAAGTTCTGGATTATCTGGATGGTGATGAGGCGGGAATTAAGTCTGTTACCTTTCAGGTAAACGGAGAAAATGCATATGGATATTTAAAATCAGAAAAGGGAGTACATCGTCTGGTGCGTATTTCTCCTTTTAATGCTCAGGGAAAACGGCAGACTTCTTTCGTTTCTCTGGATGTTATGCCGGATATAGAGGAAGATTTGGAAGTGGAGATAGAGGAAAAAGACCTTCGTATTGACACCTATCGAAGCAGTGGTGCAGGAGGACAGCATATTAATAAGACCTCGTCTGCAATCCGAATTACACATCTTCCGACCGGAATTGTAGTACAGTGTCAGAATGAACGAAGCCAGCATATGAATAAAGATAAGGCAATGCAGATGTTAAAGTCTAAGCTTTATATGTTGAAACAGGAAGCAAATGCAGAAAAATTATCGGATATTCGCGGCGAAGTGACAGAAATTGGCTGGGGGAATCAAATTCGTTCCTATGTATTCCAGCCTTATACCATGGTAAAAGATCACAGAACCAATGTAGAAAGCGGCAACGTGGATGCCGTTATGGATGGTAATATTGACGTATTTATCAATGGGTATTTAAAATGGATTAATTTGAAGCCGGATGTTAAAGAATAAAAAGGGCAGACCGGAAAAAGGGATATCACGTGGATGCAGCGCTTGAAATGTGATATCCCCTTTCTGACCATGAATCCTTATCTTAAAAATGCAAAAGGGAAACAATATTTTCTTTTGGAGCAACCACAGTACCTTGTACCATAGGAACTTTTCCGCCGCCTTTTGCCCCAAAAGTATCTTTCAGAGCTTTGGCGGGGACACGGCAGTCTAATGTGCCGCTGCCGATAATATAGCGGTAGCCTTCTGTATCACTTCCCCAAAATACACCCACATAGCCGGAATAATTTTCCACCAGTTCATTAATAAGATTACGAATGGCAATGTCGTTCATGGGTTTTACAAAAAGCAGGGCATTGTCAGTTTCGTTTGGAGAAGGAAGGGCAGAAGCCAGATGTTTTAAGATTTCTGCCTGTAAATGGTGAATCTTTTCTTTTTGCTGTAAAAAGTCTTCTTTTAAACGGTTGACTCCCTCGGCAACCAAATCCGGTTTTACGGAAAGAAGAGAAGAAATGGATGTTACACTGTTTTGTTTTAAGGTATAATCCTTAAGTGCTCTGCCGCCGCATAAAATAGTAACACGTACCCCGCCTCTGTGAGCCTGAACATTGGTAATCTTGAGGATTCCAATCTGGCCGGTGCTGTCTGTATGGGGGGCGCAGCAGGCACATATGTCTACGCCGGGAATGGTGACAATTCTTACATTTTCCGTTAAATCCAGTTTGCTGCGGTAATGCAAAGCCGATAATTGTTCGGTCTGGGGATAGGTAATTTCTATAGGGAGATTTAACCAAATGGCTTTGTTTGCTTCTGCTTCTATTTCTCGAAGCTGCTGCAGGGAAAGCACACCATTAAAATCCAGAGTTACTTCCTGACGACCTAAATGAAATCCGACATTATCATACCCGTAATGTTTATTTACAAGACCGGAAATGATATGTTCTCCGGTGTGCTGCTGCATAAAATCGAATCGTTGTTCCCAATCCACCTTTCCGGTGATGGAAGTACCTGCGGGAATTTCTTCTTCCAGATAATGATAGATAATATCCTCTTTTATATGGGCATCAACCAAAGGAAGAGTCCTTGGCTGAAAAGTTTTAGGGGAAACAAAAGAAATGGTTCCCTTATCGGCAGTCTGTCCCCCTTCCTCCGGGAAAAAGGCAGTCTGATCAAAAACCACTTTATATAATTTCTTTTTTTCATCATAGGTGCATTCCGTGACAACTGCTTTAAATTCTGTCATATGCACATCTTCATAATATAATTTTTTCATAACACACATGGATTCCTTTCAAATTCTGCATTTTACCTATATTATAACATGCCTGTTTTATCACTTAAAGAGGTGTTTAAAGCCTATATTTTACCACATAAATATGTATTTTTGCACAAAGGAGGTGTTTTTATGGAACTGCCAGGCTGGATTCTTGCAGGAAGTCTTATATTTCTTTTAAATATAATCTGGTGGATATCTGATTATTATTTTGGAACCGTAAAGATATATAATTGGAAAGAAAAAAAGAAGTATGTTTATTTGGGAATCTTATGGATTCAAAAAAAGAAGGGACAATATAGTTTGAAGATTCCGCAGAAAATGACAGCAAAGTCTTTTACAACAGAATATAAAATAAAGTCTGTATCCGGTTTTCATAAAGCCAAAAAAGGAGAAAAAATACAGGTTGTTTTTGCAAATGGTTATGAAACCTGGACGATTCTTGGGGAAGAAATGCGAGTGAAAAACTACATTGCAACTTCCGGTCGGCTATAGTATACTTTTATAAAATTCTTTTTTGAAAAAGGAAGTAAAAGAGGAAATGTGAGGGTACAAATGGAAGCCTATTCAGATTTTGCAAAGGTATACGATACATTTATGGATGAAACCCCTTATGAAAAATGGTGTGAGTTTCTAGTGGGGATTCTGGAAGAATATAAAGTGCCAAAAGGATTGCTTTTAGATTTAGGCTGCGGTACGGGAACCTTAACCGAAATGCTTGCCGGGCGGGGGTACGATATGATAGGGATAGATAATTCTTCCAACATGTTAGCTATTGCCATGGAAAAAAGAGAAACGTCAAAAAAAGATATTTTGTATCTTTTGCAGGATATGCGGGAGTTTGAATTATATGGCACTGTAGGGGCTGTGATTAGTGTGTGCGATTCTTTAAATTATCTTTTGGAGGAAGAAGAGCTGGTACAGACTTTTCGATTGGTGAATAACTATTTAGACCCGAAAGGTATCTTTATTTTTGATTTTAATACCATCTATAAGTATCGGGAAATCATAGGGGATGCTACCATTGCAGAAAATCGGGAAGAATGTAGTTTTATTTGGGAAAATTATTATCACGAAGAAGAAGAAATTAATGAATACGAACTTTCGATTTTTGTAAAGGAAGAAGAGAATCTTTTCCGCAAGTTTGAAGAAAGTCATTACCAAAGAGGTTATGGACTTGAGCAGATGAAGCGGGCATTGCAGGAAGCAGGCATGGAGTTTGTTGCGGCAATGGATGCGGATACCCATAAAGCAGTAAAAGAGGACAGCCAGAGAATCTATTGCATTGCCCGAGAAAAGGGAAAATAGAATTTGAAAAATAAAAAAGAATAAACGGAGAGAAAAAATGTCAGATTATTTAGTAAGAGCAATTGCGGCAAATGCACAGATTCGTGCCTTTGCGGTAAAAACAAAAGAAGTAGTAGAAACAGCAAGGGCTTCTCATAATACCAGTCCGGTGGTAACTGCAGCTTTGGGAAGGCTGTTGACCGCCGGTACGATGATGGGAAGTATGTTAAAAGGAGAGAAGGATATCTTAACTTTACAGGTCAACGGCAGCGGTCCCATGCAGGGGATGACCGTAACGGCAGATTCTAAAGGAAGAGTGAAGGGCTATGCGAAAGTTCCTGATGTAGTGATTCCGGCCAACAGCAAAGGAAAACTGGATGTGGCAGGAGCCGTAGGTTTAGGAGTGCTAAGTGTGATAAAAGATATGGGATTAAAGGAGCCATATGTAGGACAAGTGGCGTTACAGACCAGTGAAATCGCAGAAGATTTAACGTATTATTTTGCAACCAGTGAACAGGTACCCTCCTCTGTAGGATTGGGCGTTTTGATGGACAAAGAGACCAATACGGTAAAGCAGGCAGGAGGGTTTATTATTCAGCTGATGCCTTTTGCTGAGGAAAGTGTTATAAATAAATTGGAAGAAAACTTAAAAGCAGTGGATTCCGTTACCGGATTATTTGAAGCAGGAAACAGCCCGGAACAGATTTTGGAAATTCTTTTACAGGGATTTGATGTGGAAATTACAGATACTATGCCGGTAGAATTTTACTGTAACTGTACCAAAGAAAGAGTGGAGAAAGCATTAATCAGTATTGGGAAAAAAGAGTTGCAGGAACTGATTGCGGAAGGAAAAGAAATTGAAATGAACTGTCATTTCTGCAATACCAATTATGTGTTTGGAGTAGAGGAACTGAAAGAAATCCTAAAGAAGGCAAAGAGATAAAAAATAATACATGAGAAAAAGATAACCATTAAAAAATAGCAAAGGTTATAGATTGGGAAAGGCTGGTAAAAGAAAATGCAGCATGGTTTTGTGAAAGTGGCAGCGGTAACGCCTGAAATTAAAGTGGCAAATCCTGTTTTTAATGCGAAACAAGCCAGAGATTTGATTTTTAAGTGTGCAGAAAAAAAAGCAAAAATGATTGTGTTTCCCGAACTTTCACTTACAGGTGCGACCTGTAACGATTTATTTTTGCAAAAACTTCTTGTCGAGGAAAGCAGAAAAGCTTTGCAATGGCTTGCGGAAGAAACCGCTAAAACAGATGCTTTGATTTTTGTAGGGCTTCCCTGGAAAAAAGAGAATAAATTGTATAACGTGGTGGCTGCATTAAATCAGGGGAAAGTATTGGCTCTGATTCCCCAGTCCAAAATTAAAAATTGTAGTGACAGGGATGGCATGCGTTATTTTACTCCGGCTGGCAGCATGGCAGAAATGGTAACTGCATTTGGGTATGAGATTCCTTTTACCAATAAAGTCTTACTACAGGCTAGAGGAATGGAAGAATGGATGGTCGGTTGTGAAATCGGAGAAGAACTTTTTTCGGTTTCCTCATCTTCTCACAAGCTGGCTTTGGCAGGTGCGACCATGATTGTAAATCCTTTTGCCACAGGGGAAACGGTAGGGGCAAAAGAACTACGAGAGAATATGGTGAAATCTCTTAGTAAAAAATTAGCAGCGGGGGTAATTTTGTCCGGTGCAGGAGAAGGAGAATCTACTCAGGATTTGGTTTTTTTGGGACATAAAATTATTGGGGAAAACGGAAAAATCTTAAAAGAAGCCTGCCACTGGGAAGAAAAAATTCTGATGCAGGAAATTGACGTATTTCGCCTGAATCA
>CAZSWC010000002.1:0-107547 GCA_964610665.1 uncultured Lachnospiraceae bacterium | reverse complement strand
TTTTAATTTGAAGAATTTTCGGGTAATTGGGAGTTGGTAAAGTTACGAATAACACCTAAGTATTCGGATTCGTCTTCCCACTTCTTTATTCAGCATCTTTTGTCTTCCCCTTTTTCATTTACAAAATAGTTACTTATAAAACCCGCAATTGCCTAAAATAATTCTGAATAAGTTCTATTGTTCTTCTTATAAACCTATTGTTCCTTTTTTATATTTAGTGTATATCAGTTGTATTTTTACTATTAGTAGAACCAATTGTTATTTTCTGTCAAATTTTATCTATTTTTGTTGCTTTCTGTCTTTTTATTTTATACAATAAATAAAAAGGAGTTTTTTATTATGACGAACAAACCTATTACTATCTTGATCATTGAAGATGATGCAGCTGCCTGCCGGGAGTTGCGACAATATATTGAAACCATGGATGACCTGAAGCTGGCAGGGATTACTGCGGATTCCGATAAGGGCATTGACATGGTAAAGGCGACCCTGCCGGATGTGGTCATCCTTGACATTGAATTACACCACGGCAACGGCAATGGGATTTTATTCCTTGCCAAACTGAATACCCTTTCCCTGCCTTTACGCCCTTATATCCTGATCACCACCAACAATTCCAGCAATGTCACTTATGAATCTGCAAGACAGCTGGGGGCTGATTTTATCATGTCAAAGCATAAACCAGACTATTGCGCACAATCAGTCATTGAATTTATCCGCATGATGCAGCATGCCATCTTAAACAGACAGCCTTCCGAGCCGGAACTGCCACCGGAAGAGGATACTTTTGAAAAGAACATGCCCCTGTATTTAAGACGCATTTACCGGGAACTGGACCGGGTAGGGATCAGCCCCAAAAACATCGGCTACCGCTATCTTGCCGATGCCATACTTTTGATCATGAAGGATTCTTCCGCGAATGTTTATAAAGAACTGGCTGAAAGCCACAGAAAAAGTGATGCCAGTGTAGAAAGAGCCATGCAGAATGCCATCAACCGGGCATGGAGACACACAGATATTGAAGAACTCCTTACTCATTATACGGCCAGAATCCGCTCTGAGAAAGGAGTCCCCACAACTCTGGAATTCGTGTTCTATTACGCGAATAAGATTCTTACGGATGTGTGATTAAACTCCGAAGATAATTTCATAAACAAACCAGCTAAGCCATTCCATATTTTTTCCTCCTTTAAACTATTAAAGGAAGTGTATGATTTTTGAATTTATTTTACCGTTTTTCCACATGATTTATTCTCGTTATTTAACGTATATATTTGATGGAGGTAACCATGCTTATTTGTCTAACTAGAAATTTTTTTATTTTAATAAACGCAATATATATTTTTTTCAGGATACTAAACATAACAAAAATTAAAAAAATTCAGCAGATTATGCTTTTTTCTGTTTCAGGTTTAATTAGTCTGTTTGCAGGCTTCACATTTATAAATAACCAGTCTTTCAACTGGTTATTTATAATCTTATTTTTCTTTAGTATCATGTTAGTTTGCAACAATTTTGGTATTTTAACTACATGGATTTCTACCCTGATTTCCTTCGCTTTAAGTTTTATTATGTTTAGTATATCCACCCTTATTTTTGCTGTTTTTTTAATTCCTTTATTTTACGAAAAATATGAAATATATTTATTACCCATACGTATATCTGTTGGAATGCTACAATCACTGTTTGTTTACTATTGTTTCCGGATTCCCAGATTAAAAAAGGGCATGTCATTTTTATACAACATCCCTTTCAATAATATTGGCTCATTATCTTCTATCTTACTTTTTATATGCATTATTTTATTTAGTAACCATAAAAATTATACAGAAACATTTATATTAAAGTTTTCATTTATAATACTATCCTTAAGTTTCCTCCTCATCTACTGGTGGAATTACCACATAACACAGACCTACTTAAAATTTTCAAAAAATAACACTCTGGACACACTTTCCCTTCTTCTGGAGGAAAAGGAACAGCAGATTGCCTATTTGAAAAGTGAAAATGACAAGCTGGCAAGAATCATACATAAGGACAACAAGATCCTTCCCGCCCTCTGTATGGCCCTGCCGGATGCGGGAAGCCAAACAGCTGGTTTTATGGTGGAAGAAAAACAGGAGCAGACTACACTCCATGCAAAGTTAAGACAGCTTTATGAAGAGAGAAAAGAGACTCTGGAAAACTACCAGAAGGAGATTCTTCGTCTGCCACAGACGGCTTTCGATTCCGTAAATGCACTTCTTTCCTATATGCAGGCGGAGGCAGGAAAAGCAGGGACCGGATTCGGGGTGGTTCTTTCCGATAATCTTTCCTCCACCATTCCGGCGGAGATTTCCGAAGATGATTTCACCCATGTATTAAGCGACCTGCTTGCCAATGCCGTCAATGCCTGCCGCGGAATCAACGGAACTGACATCAGGGTAACCATGGGAAAGGCTGAGCATATGTCTGTTCTGACAGTCCGCAACACGGGACAGCTTTTTCCCCCTGAAGTTCTGCAGGACCTGGGAAAGAAGCGGCACACCACCCATGCAGACACAGGCGGTTCCGGCATCGGTCTTATGGATATCTGGGAGATCAAAAAACGTTACCGTGCCACCCTGTTAATAGAAGAAACATTAGGAACTGCGGAACAGCTTCCCTCCGTAACCATGCGGCTTTTATTCAACCATAAAAACCACTACATCATCCAGAGCGAACGCAGCAAAGAACTGACTGCCACTATCAACCGACCGGATGTGATGATCATGGCTAGAGATTAACAAAAAAGCCGGATGATATCCCCCGGCTTATGACTCTGCATTTCTCTATTTAACTATATTTTTCATTCTTTTTTCGGATATTTTTCTTGAAAAGGCATTCATGCTGTGCTATATTGAGAGCAAAAAAAGGGAAAGCTAGAGAGATAGCTTACCCTCAGAAATTTAATAACTGTTTTTACAAACAGCCGTCAACTACTGCGAATAGTTGGCGGCTATTTTCGTTTATCCTTGAAAATCTTATAACAAAGACTCACAAGGGTAACAATGAATGTACAGAACTGAAACAAATCAGAATATGTAATCATTGGCAACGCCCTCCTTTCTTTCATCTGGAGGGTTAAGCCCCTCCGATAAAGAGGGTAAGCCGCCGAAAGCATTTACATGCTTTTGCTCTCTAGTTTTCCACGTGTCCATCACATCATCACACAAACTCGTTTTCAATCAAAATATGTCTATTTTATCGTCGTTCTTTCAAAAAATCTTCAACCTCATTTTCATTCCAAAATCATCCATGATTAAAACATACAATACACAAAGGGAGAAATCCCAACAACCAACTGCAGAATTTCTCCCTTTAAAACATACTTAATCTTCATAGTGTCCTTTACATGATGCTATGATAACAGCTCCGTCCTTTTCTTTGTAAACGATTCGATTCATATCATCAATACGTCTGCTCCACCAACCGCTTAAATTATTTTTCAATGGTTCCGGTTTACCAATACCGCCATAGCATTCCCTTTGTATATCTTTAATAAGCATATTTATTCGTTTTAAGGTTTTTTTGTCTTGGTACTGCCATTCAAGGTATTCTTCCCAAGCACGTTCATCCCAGAGTATCTTCATCTATTACTCCTCTATCAATTCATGCTCAGCAAGAACCGCTTTCCCAGATTCAATATCTTCTACTACTTTTTTCAAATACGACATATTACTTTCAGAATAAAATGGGTCTACTGATACATCAAAAGGAATTCTTTTTTCTCTTGTCATCTTTTTTGCAAATATTGTAAACGCAGTTGTCATACTTAAGCCTAAATCTCTACATGTTTCCTCCATGCTTTTTTTCAATTCTTCATCCATACGAAAGTTAATCATTGCCTGTGCCATAATCACCACTCCTTTTCTGTAATTTAATTTTATCATACGCGCTTCTATTTGTAAAGCATTTGTCATGATTCTGCTTTACAATTATTGTATTCAAAATATTCTTATCTATTCAAAGCAATAAAAAAGATAAAGAACAAGCGTCCATCAACATCATTTTCCACGTCAAATATGTTATTTTCTGTCAAATTTTATCTATTTTTGTTGCTTTCTGTCTTTTTATTTTATACAATAAATAAAAAGGAGTTTTTTATTATGACGAACAAACCTATTACTATCTTGATCATTGAAGATGATGCAGCTGCCTGCCGGGAGTTGCGACAATATATTGAAACCATGGATGACCTGAAGCTGGCAGGGATTACTGCGGATTCCGATAAGGGCATTGACATGGTAAAGGCGACCCTGCCGGATGTGGTCATCCTTGACATTGAATTACACCACGGCAACGGCAATGGGATTTTATTCCTTGCCAAACTGAATACCCTTTCCCTGCCTTTACGCCCTTATATCCTGATCACCACCAACAATTCCAGCAATGTCACTTATGAATCTGCAAGACAGCTGGGGGCTGATTTTATCATGTCAAAGCATAAACCAGACTATTGCGCACAATCAGTCATTGAATTTATCCGCATGATGCAGCATGCCATCTTAAACAGACAGCCTTCCGAGCCGGAACTGCCACCGGAAGAGGATACTTTTGAAAAGAACATGCCCCTGTATTTAAGACGCATTTACCGGGAACTGGACCGGGTAGGGATCAGCCCCAAAAACATCGGCTACCGCTATCTTGCCGATGCCATACTTTTGATCATGAAGGATTCTTCCGCGAATGTTTATAAAGAACTGGCTGAAAGCCACAGAAAAAGTGATGCCAGTGTAGAAAGAGCCATGCAGAATGCCATCAACCGGGCATGGAGACACACAGATATTGAAGAACTCCTTACTCATTATACGGCCAGAATCCGCTCTGAGAAAGGAGTCCCCACAACTCTGGAATTCGTGTTCTATTACGCGAATAAGATTCTTACGGATGTGTGATTAAACTCCGAAGATAATTTCATAAACAAACCAGCTAAGCCATTCCATATTTTTTCCTCCTTTAAACTATTAAAGGAAGTGTATGATTTTTGAATTTATTTTACCGTTTTTCCACATGATTTATTCTCGTTATTTAACGTATATATTTGATGGAGGTAACCATGCTTATTTGTCTAACTAGAAATTTTTTTATTTTAATAAACGCAATATATATTTTTTTCAGGATACTAAACATAACAAAAATTAAAAAAATTCAGCAGATTATGCTTTTTTCTGTTTCAGGTTTAATTAGTCTGTTTGCAGGCTTCACATTTATAAATAACCAGTCTTTCAACTGGTTATTTATAATCTTATTTTTCTTTAGTATCATGTTAGTTTGCAACAATTTTGGTATTTTAACTACATGGATTTCTACCCTGATTTCCTTCGCTTTAAGTTTTATTATGTTTAGTATATCCACCCTTATTTTTGCTGTTTTTTTAATTCCTTTATTTTACGAAAAATATGAAATATATTTATTACCCATACGTATATCTGTTGGAATGCTACAATCACTGTTTGTTTACTATTGTTTCCGGATTCCCAGATTAAAAAAGGGCATGTCATTTTTATACAACATCCCTTTCAATAATATTGGCTCATTATCTTCTATCTTACTTTTTATATGCATTATTTTATTTAGTAACCATAAAAATTATACAGAAACATTTATATTAAAGTTTTCATTTATAATACTATCCTTAAGTTTCCTCCTCATCTACTGGTGGAATTACCACATAACACAGACCTACTTAAAATTTTCAAAAAATAACACTCTGGACACACTTTCCCTTCTTCTGGAGGAAAAGGAACAGCAGATTGCCTATTTGAAAAGTGAAAATGACAAGCTGGCAAGAATCATACATAAGGACAACAAGATCCTTCCCGCCCTCTGTATGGCCCTGCCGGATGCGGGAAGCCAAACAGCTGGTTTTATGGTGGAAGAAAAACAGGAGCAGACTACACTCCATGCAAAGTTAAGACAGCTTTATGAAGAGAGAAAAGAGACTCTGGAAAACTACCAGAAGGAGATTCTTCGTCTGCCACAGACGGCTTTCGATTCCGTAAATGCACTTCTTTCCTATATGCAGGCGGAGGCAGGAAAAGCAGGGACCGGATTCGGGGTGGTTCTTTCCGATAATCTTTCCTCCACCATTCCGGCGGAGATTTCCGAAGATGATTTCACCCATGTATTAAGCGACCTGCTTGCCAATGCCGTCAATGCCTGCCGCGGAATCAACGGAACTGACATCAGGGTAACCATGGGAAAGGCTGAGCATATGTCTGTTCTGACAGTCCGCAACACGGGACAGCTTTTTCCCCCTGAAGTTCTGCAGGACCTGGGAAAGAAGCGGCACACCACCCATGCAGACACAGGCGGTTCCGGCATCGGTCTTATGGATATCTGGGAGATCAAAAAACGTTACCGTGCCACCCTGCTAATAGAAGAAACATTAGGAACAGCAGAACAGCTTCCCTCCGTAACCATGCGGCTTTTATTCAACCATAAGAATCACTACATCATCCAGAGCGAACGCAGCAAAGAACTGACTGCCATTATCAACCGACCGGATGTGATGATCATGACTAGAGATTAATAAAAACAGCATTCTATGCAAATAAAACGAAGAATCTTCCTTGCATAGAATGCTGTCTTTTCATTTTATACTATAACAATACCTCCAAATATTGCCTTAAAATTTTATCCACATGAAATTTTGCTGCATACTGCATTAGCAACCGCAAATTTTTATCCTTTCTCCTTGTATATTGCTTTAACACACTTTGGAGTGTCTGTATTTCCGTATTATTACGATTTCTGATAATATCACAAACAGTTCTCTCCATGTTATAAACAGGAACAAAATGCCCAAAAGGTGTCTGTAACATAATTACTCCTTCTCCATGCATTTCTTTTTTCACTGTATACACTTTAATTCCATCCTCTTTTAATTTTGATGGATTATATCCTGTCTTTACGGTAATTTCATATTCCACTGGTTCTCTGTCTGTAAGGTCATGTAAAAAAAGTGCTGTTTCGTGTGAGAAAACTGCTTGTTTACAACGAATACTTATCAAATACATTACATCTGTCCAAGTATCTTTCGTGACATAAACACCATGTGCAATTTGTTCTATAGCATTGTCTTTCACATATTGATAAAATATTGTTTTCGCAATTCCTGCATCGATAACTTGGGATGTACATATTATTCCGTTATTTTGCTCTATTAAATTATAAATCTGTTCTTTCTGAGTCATTCCAACATCCTTTCATGCTAATATTATATCTTATGTTAGCACAAAAGGAAATATACATTTTGTTTTGATATTAGCAATTTTCGTTACCGTATTTTCTGATTTTGCGGAAATTGTTTTGAATCGCATTGTTTTTGTACTCAAGGTGTATTCACATTCTCTATTTATCTAATAGCCTCTTCCATAATCCTTTTAATTCTATGTTTCGCCATACCATCACAGTGCTCATTCAATTCTTCACTATTAGCAATCAAAACAACTTTTATATAATTACACTTCTTAAATTCCTCTACAATCCCCAATACTTCCTGAAAATTCACACTATCACTAATTCTTTCCATATCATCCAAAATAATTACATGATATTCTTCAAACTTTTTAGTCATTGCTAAAAATAGTTCACACTCTGCCAACACACTATCAACAGCAGCTTTAACTTTAGCTATCTTACCGGAAAATAAGGCACATACGTCTAATACTTTTTTTGCTTCTGTACCTATACTTTCACCTAAACCATCTTTTAACAAATCAAGTTCCCATCAAATAACTGCATTTCGTACCAACATCCAAAATATCTATAAACTCATCGATATCTATTCTTTTCTTTAATCCCAATTTATAGGTACAATTTCCTTTATAATTGATATCAAGATGATTTAATGGATGCATATCACCATTTTCATATTTAGAATCATAATCATATCGAATATACCCTAGTTCCGAAATCAGTATTTTTGCAATAATTCGAAAACCATTCTCCACTTCTTCTTCTGTAATGTCTTCGTCAAGACTATCATTCCAGATACTGTCAAACAACTCTTCCAAGGTACACTTTGTCAAATTTAAATTGTCAGCCATTCCCTTCATCAAAGATATCATTTTATTATCAATTTTCACCCCATTTGCAGTATCATAAATAGAATAAGAACCTTTCATTTCTTCATTTTCTTCTATGTCAAATGGAAATGCTATGGAAAAATACTTATCCGGCAATCGGTAAAAAACACGATTCATCTTATCTGTTTTAATTAATAAATATCCATCTGTCTCTTCCCCCAAACTGCCATAGCTTAAAAAACTTAAGGTATCCAAAACCAAAAGCAGTACATCTTTCTCTTCCCGAATCGGTTTGAAAAATTTCTGTTCATAAAATCTTCCAAAAGGTATCCTTACAATCCGTTTCATACGTACTCCTATTCACATCAACTCATTAAACTGCGATTCGTTACTATAATCTCATATAATTTGTCTCTGTCAAATTCTTCTCCATACACATTGCCCACAAGGTCGTGAAATCGCTTACGCATTGTTTTTTTAATATTTAATTCATCCAAAATTTCCTCAACGATTTCCCTTTGTGACTTATACACACTGGTTCGATTGATAATTGCATTATTCAATCGTTCTTTTTCTTTATCACTGGGTTCTTGAATATGCAGATACCCCAATTGATTCACTTCCTTTACTCCCGCAATAATTTCCTTTAAATTCTCAGATTTATCATCAGGAACTATAAAATAAGAAGTAATAAATGATCTGGTCAGCATCATATATATAGA
Source organism: uncultured Lachnospiraceae bacterium (assembly GCA_964610665.1). Classification (GTDB taxonomy): domain Bacteria; phylum Bacillota; class Clostridia; order Lachnospirales; family Lachnospiraceae; genus SFDP01. The sequence goes on along the minus strand of CAZSWC010000002.1, from coordinate 98,774 downwards.
ATTTCTTACCTGTAAATTATCCGAAAGAAAATTGTGCATAAAACAAATTACAAAAGGGAACTCCAATCCTTTTACATTATTTCTATTGCTGATAAATAAGGTACCCTTTTTCTTTTCCTTTGTTTCGTAACCAATATTTACATCCCAGTTAAATCTGTCATTGATTTCCGCTTCCAATCGACTGGCAAGACTATAATTCGCATTCACATTTTCCAAAAACATGATTCCTATATCCTCTGCTTCTACAGAAGGATTTTCTTCCCGTATTTTTTCTATTATCTGGATCACAGTTTCAAAATATTGCTCTGGTAATGTTGGTATAATTTCAAGGCTGCTGATTTTTATATCTCCTAAATCTTCAAATCTTCTTAAAGGTTTTCTATGAAGATTATAATAGCCGTTCTTTTTATCGATATCATATCCGCAATCGCTCCATGCCCTATCTGTTAACCAACGTAATTGCTTATTTTTTTCAAACAGCCCCATCCCTATGGCATGGGCACACATTAATGTCTTAGGATCCGTTCGATAACATTTATTCAACAAAAACTGTGGCTCAACTCTGCTTATATCTTCACTGTCAAATACATTTTGAAAGATATCTCCTGCAATATAAACACATTTTTTAGTTACTTTACTGCATAAAGCGAAAAAATTTTCCGTAAAATCCTGACTTTCATCAATCAAAATGTAATCAAAACAAGGTGTGATATCTTCCAGCAATTCTAAATTACACAATGCATTTTTACAAACATCATCAAAAGTCGTGACATAGGTGAAACGTTCAAATGGAATTTTATAAAAATCACAAATATAACTATATACACCTGAATTAGGATTTCCTTTTGAGCCCCAACTGCTCATCACCCAAAGTTTTTCTTCCCATTTAATCTGTTCCTGAACCTTCATAAAATTAAAAAATTCAGGTATTCTTGCCCTTAAATTTTCTGCCAGTATTTTATTATGGCAGGTAAATGCTATCTTGACATCATCATTTTTTGTATAAATCTCTTTAATTTTGTGTAAAAGTAATTCTGTCTTTCCCGTACCTGCCAGTCCTTGGATAACAATTCTTTTTTTCTTTGGCTCATTAAAAATAAAGCGAGTCTGATCTCCATCAAATAGAATAATTTTTCTTTTAATTTTTTCAAGAAGAGATTCCGGATATTCAGTTCCTGTCTTCTCAATATCATTAATACTTCCCGTCAGCAAAGAGATTAAAAACTCACCTTTACGTTCCTCTTCTTTTGTAGATAACCGTATTGTGTCTAATAACTCTTCAATTTCTAATCCCGCAATTTCATCGTACTTTTTCGTTTCCACAAATTCATTTCGCCATTTTCGCGGTCTTCCAAGTACACGCATGTAATCATATTTATCAGAAAGATGTCCCGTATCGTCCAAAAAATCTTCCACATAATCATCAAATGCTTCTTCATTTTTTCCATAATCAAGAAACATTAATTTATGCTTTGGAACAAGTATTATAACCGCTTTTTCATATCCGTAAGTATACTTTTTATCGCTCAATGGTGTTTTTAAAACATAAATCGGATTTCCATTTTCATTTTGTTCTGCATATTCCCGTAATTGGTCAAAAAATTCATCAATTTCAGTATTATAGTCAAATCCTTTATAAAATAAACTCTTATCACTCATTGTCATCTCTCCCTATCAGACTTACCTGCAATTCCATATCTAATGCTGAAGCCAGTTTCACCAAAACTTCTATGGTCGGAATGTTTTTCCCATTTTCAATACGTACAATATTGGTTCTCTTCATCCCTGTTCTGTCAGCCATTTCCTGCTGGGTAATCCCGCGGGATTTTCTTAAAGCAATATAGGATTCTATCACTTTCCGTTTTACATTATTCTTTTCCTGTTCTATAAAAATTTCATAGCCTTCCCTGTCTGCTCTGTAATCCACCGATTATCCTCCCATAAAACATAATGTGTATCACTATTGATACACATTACTCTAACATCATACTATATACTTGTCAAATATTATTTTTTCACTTTCCTTCTCAAAATCTCCAACAGATACTGCATTTCTTTTGTTTTTCCATATACCAGAAGGAACAACAGATTATAAATTACCACAATTAAAATCCCCATAATTAAAAAGGAAAAAATGGTAATCCTTTCTAACACAATCTTACTGAGCGGATAAACCACCATGAAAACTACACCAAGTATTACAAGGTGCTTTGCAGTTTCTATAAAGTATTCCTTCACTCCTTTATCAAAGCATGCTTTATAAATAATAAATGGTTTTGTCACATTGGCTATGAGACCGGAAACTATGGTTCCGATATAAATTCCTGCAAGTCCCATCTTTTGTACCAGGACAATGGAAATTACCAGATTCACGATTCCCTGAATCAGGGCCAGGAATTTATCCTGCTCAAAAACTCCTGCTGCTGTCTTAAAATTAGACAGTACAATGCGGTCCCCCTTAAAATAGTAGTCTATAAGAATCAATGCCACTACGGTACTGCTTAACAACCATTTTTCCCCTAACCATAAAAAAACCAATGGGGATAAAAGAAGGAAAAATCCAATGGCAGATAAACCATAAATCCAATTTGCCACAAATCGATATACCTGAAAAATCTCATACTGCTTTTCTTTCGATTCTGTAGCAATCAAATTTCCGAAACTGGAAATCACGGAATTAAAGATAATATTTACAAATCCGGAAATGGAATTAATGACCATCGTATAATTATCTACAATCCCCACCAAAGCAACTTGAATAAAGGAAGAAATAATGATACTGTCAGTTTGTAATCTTGCCACATCCCCCACTTTATGACATACCAATGCTTTCGTTTTATCCGTAATCTCCTTCACTTCTTCTTTTTTCAGTGGTTTTACATCCTTTTCCTTAAGATAAGGATAAAGCTTATTCAAATAGGCATTGACATAAATCTTCTGTATCAGTTCCACTGCTGCTGCAGTTAAAAGATACAGCAAAAAGTTCGCAGTAAGAAGAAGCACCACAAGCTGCAGAATAACCGTAGCAAGCTTTGTCAGTGTCAACACATTGGTCTGTATGTAATTTTTCTGCTCCGCATTCACCAGACTGTATTTATAGGACACAAAATAGGTACTTACCGTATTAAACAAAAAAATCAGATAATAGAGGGTAAGTTCTCCAATTCCATAATCTCCCGGATTTTTAATAAAATACTTTAAAAAGGGAACTAATGCCAGACCGATACAAGCTACCACCCCTGCAATTGCCCAATATGCTTTTTTATAAAACAACATGTAAGACTTAATTTTGTCATAATCTTTTCTGGCTACCGGAGCATAAAGACTGAAATTAAGAGCCGTTCCTATTCCCAGTTCTGCCAAAGACAGCATGGTAAGTACTCCTGAATATAGTCCGTTGATTCCCAAAAGTGTTTCATCCAATTTCATGATAAATACAGTTCTTAACACAAAGCCAAGAACTGTAGATGATATGTTTCCTATGTAGCCAAAAGCTATATTTTTTGCCGCATATTGTATTCTGCCCAATTTACTCCACCTTTACTGCTGTTACACTGTTTTTGTTATAATACCTTGCCCGGTCAATATTCCTTTGTTCTTCTGAATTTTCAGTCAGACACATATTAATCAACGGATATCTTGCTTCCATTTCAGGAACCTGAACATCCTTTTCTGAAGATGTAGTCAGAATCCTATGCTGTTCTTTTCTAACCTTAACATAGTTTGGAAGTTCTCCGCTTTCAATATATTCCACACAATACTGATTGGTAGTCTTAATTTCTGAAAAATAAAACGTAATTCCTAAAATTGCCGCACCCATAAACCAGCCTGCAGCAATTACCTCCAGTTTTTTCTTCCCGCTTATATTTATCTTCCATGTGCGCTTTCTTTTTTCTATTTTTTTCTGTATCCAGCCATGAACATAAATCATGTTCACAAAAGTAATAAGAAGAAAAACATGAAAATAAGTATTAGGTACCCCTCCTGACACATCCGACCGGGAATAAATCTCCGGAGTATAGGTGCCCCAATAAACTCCATTCATATAAACAACAAGCAACAAGGGAAATCGAAACTCCAGATTCTCCTTATTAATTTTTTTCATTTCTATCCACAATAACACTGCCAAAATCAAAAATACTACTGTTGTTACGGCATTTTTCAAAAAATAATCTTCTCCCAGATAGATTCCTCTGTCTATGGCATAATAAATACATTTGACCGCCCATTTTAAATCTGCATCAAATTCTTCTCCTCCACGTACATTATTTCCGGGAGCCATAAAACTAATCACTAACCCTATCAGTTCTGCAAAAAATGCCAGCAAAATCCACAAATTAGAATACTCATATTTTAACTTTAAAATTTTTTCTTTCAGATTCCATTCCACTACTTCAATCTTTGAAATCAAAAATAAAACAACGATTAAAGTTGCTGCCAATGGTGCAAGATAACTTCCGCCACCAAGCAAAGTAAAACAAAGAAAAAGAATCACATAATCTTTTTTTCTTTTATTTTCTATAAATTTATGACTATGTACAATTGCCAGGACACCTAACAAAAATGGTACGGAATAATGCATCACTCCATTAAACCAATAAATTCCGGAAGTGGTTCTTGGAATATATTGAATCATCAGAAATAAAATCATACACACCATAATCGCAGTGGTACTTTTTCTAAATTTTAATCTCTTTACCAGATAATAATCTGCCAGATAACTGACACTTGTAATTAGCATTCCCAGAGAAAGAAACACGGTAATTACATATCCCCCTTCCACAAAATGGTTGGGAGATAAGGTAAACAGAAACATGGTAAACCAGGTTCCCTGCCAGTTTTGGTAAAATTCCGCCACCATTTTGCAGGATCCTTTTAGGGCACCTAAAAGACCGCCTTCCACCCATCCCCGATAGGTATAAATTCCATACCAGTAATCATCACCGGTTGCATAATTAAATAGCCCTACATACAAAATGGGAAGCAGGCTTATCGCAAATAAAACTGCGATTACGATTGCCGGTATCCACATCTTATCTTTATCTTTCGTATTCTTCACTTCTTACACTCTCTTTTCCATAGTATTTCGCTACCACCTGATTAATCCATTCTCCGGGCTCCGGTGTATTGTCCTGAAAATGCAGCAAAAGAGGAGGATTTATAAATCTCTCGACTACAACATTTTCTATTCTTTCATCCAGATACATAGACAGTCGTTCTTCATTCTGTCTTTCATAGTTCTGCGCTTCCCCTGATATAATATTAAACATTGCTTCGGAAGCTATCAAAGTATCTTTTTCTGCTTTTATGGACATTCCCAATGTAAATACAAAGAATAATAACATTCCTGCCGCATAGATATTTGACTTTTTCGTTCTATTTTCTTCTTTTATCTCTACCTGAGCATGAATCCAGCCCACCATATAAAACGTCAAAATATAAAGCATCAGCAAAAGAATAAAAAAAGCGGTATTCTGCAATCTGCCTGCATCGATACTGCCCTGTGCATATAACGACGGCGTAAAGGCAGCAGAGGAAAATGCGTATGCCCCTATTGCAATGACTCCCGGATAGGAAAACTTAAAGTTACATTCTCCTGTAATCTTCCACATAAAAGGAATCGCCAGTGCAATAAGAAGTACCATAGGAAAACTAATCCACTCTTCCATCAGCAGGGTATAGCATTCATAAAAAGAAACTACAACTGCTTTCAAAGGATTCATTCCGCTGCTTGATGCAATTCTCACACTATTTCCCGGAGCCAGAACACTCGCTCCAAATGCACAAAGGATTGTAATTACCGGAATCACATTTGTCCAGTTTTTCTTTAGAATTTCCTTTCCACTATTTTTCAGCTTTTGTTTTTCAAATGCGCCTATAACCACAAGCATGGTTATAAGCCAGATACATCCCTGCAATGCCGTAATATAATTACCGCCGCCTACAAATACAGACAATATGCAGGCTGACACACACTTTACTATCTTGGCATTTTTTCTTTCTTCCTTATAAACGGATAACATAAGTGCCAAAAGTATTAATAAAAAAGCAAATGCCCATGTATAATTTGCAGTTCCCGGATGCCAAAACAGTCCTTCATTTCCGGAAGGCATGCATTGAATCAAGGTAAACAAAAAACAAATAGCCACGCATCCTGCTTTGTACTTATCTGTGGGAAAATATTTTGAGAAAACAACCTTTCCCAAATAAGATACCGAAATACATAAAAGAAACAAAGTAATATAGGTAGTAATACAATAAAACTTTTCCCCAAATATTCCGGGCTGCAGGGAAGTCCAGAATACAGACATATATACCCCGGACCATTCTTTATAATTAAACACTACATTTTCCCAAGCAGCTTTTAATACCTGCCACAAAGAACCTGTACTCATCCATGCCAACCTTACATCATCACTGGCAGAAAAATCATCTGCACAGGGAAAATTGTAAGTTGCTAATAATACTATAGGAATCAGACTGATAAAAAATCCCACTGCCATCACAATTACGATATTTTTTTCTGTAAATATTTTCTCTATTTTTTTCACCATATCAATCTGTCACCATTTTTCCCTCTTCGTCAATCAATATCCAGCCCTTCCAGAGTTCCTTCATTTTCTCAGGCACATACCAGTCACAATTCTTCTGTTTCAGGGGCCTTATCATATATTTCTTTGGATTCTGGTTTAATCTGGCTCCCCAGAAACTAAAAGTAGAGTTAGCACAAATATTATGCCTGCACTGACTCATCAGATAACAGTCATAGAAACTGTCTTTTCCATGATTAATATCCACTATCGTGTATTCCTCTCCGGTATATTTTTCTTTTGCATATGCCGGATCATCAGAAAACACAAAAAACCGGACATCAGAAACTTTATCTTTCACATAAGCGATTGCTGTATCATAATACTTTTGTGTACAGATTCCACCAAACATTTCTTGATTTTCCTTTGTTAAATAATCTCCCCGACGCAGGTGAATGCTGACCGAATTACAATTTTGCATTTCTTCTGCCAACTGCTGATTTTTAAGATTTCTGCTTTGAGGGAACTGCAGCTTCTGCTGCAGCAGAGGAAGAATATCCGCATAATATGCTTCACACGCCCAATAGCCTTCTAAAATTTTATTATCTAACAGAAAAATCCGGTCATCATACATCTGATGTTCTACATAAATAGGTTTTCCTGATATTCCCAGTTTCTCTGATACTTTTTTCAAAGTTCCTCTTTTTCCTAAAACTTTCTGCATTTCTTCCGGCGTACAGATATCCGGTTCTGCCTTTGAAAAAAAAGCTAATTCCAATTCTCTTTTTGATACCCCTGACATCTCCTTTGAAAACCAGCTGATATCCAACTTGACTTCTTTTCCAAGGCTTTTCATCTTTTCATATAAAGCATACTGCTGCAGCTGATTTCCCAAGCCGCCATTCACTTTGATAATAATCATTTTCTCTATCCTTTAATTCAGCTATAGGCCCTTTTTACAATCCGATTTCATTTCTTCTTTGTTTTCCATAAGAAAAAAACGCACACCCGGTCCCAGACTCCATGGATATGCCCCATAAATCTGAGGATATCTGCTAAATCCTTCGCATTCCCCCGAGCAGTCATAAATGGAATGATGTCTGCAGGAACGAAACAATGCCAGCCGATTTTTCTCTAACATTTCTTCTATGCTCAAACACTGTTTTTCATTCCCAAAAGCAGCTTTGCTGTCTGCATTTTTCTCCGTCAGAGATTCTTTCCTCTGTATATATGTGTAGTTTTTATCCCTTTTCATTTTACCCACAGCATAGGCTATCATGGCGGTTGCAGAGGTGTCTTTCTCACTCTCCATGGCGGATAACTGCCAGGAAAAATAGCCATCTTCCCTTATATACTTATAAACCGAAAGAGTAAGTTTGTAAAAAGCAGTTATCAGTTTCTCTTTTTCTTCCCCTTCCGGTAAATATTCCATGCTGTCTGCTATGGAAAGCATCAGCCATCCTACGGCTCTTCCCCAGCCTATAATTCCCTGCTTTACAGCATTTTTTGTATCATAGCCATGATAGGGGAGACCGGTATGTGTATCCATACCATACTGCAGAAAATCCATAATCTGCTTGGTTCCCATTTTGATGGCTTCCGGTACTCCAAACATAGCTCCATAACGACATAAAAATGGAACTGTCATTCCCAGGGCATCTACATATACATGGGTAGGATGATTCTTCCGATAGGGCAAGGGACTTCCCAGGTCCTTCTCGTACTCACAAAGATACTTCCACAGCCTATCCGCTGCCGCCTTATATGTATCTTCCTTCGTTTTATCATAAACATACAAAAGAGAATAACCATTCATTATATTATCCACATGAAATATGGGCTGTCCTTTTTTTATCCACATGTCATAGTACTTTTTTAAGAGTTCCACATCTCCGGCTTCTTCTAATGTTTGCGTAAGCATGGCATGAGGCCAGAAAAAAGCATCTTTTGGGGGTGTATTTCCCGGTCTTAGCACACGTTTCAAAACATATTTTATTTTCTGCTTTTTCGTGGTCTTTGGATAATGGAACAGTTCCTGTTTTATTTCTTCCAATAATTCCTTTATTATCTGCTCCTGCTTTCCTTCCATTTTCATCTCCTTAACCAATATCTCATCCCGCCTCTTACATCCGATACCGCTTATTTTTCCTCTAAGGATTCCAAAGAATCTTTCATTAACTCCTGTAATTTATCTCCCACTTCTTTTGCCCTCTCTATATAAGACGGCATTATCTTTTCCAATTGGTTTTTGATATTTTCTTCCTTCTCATAGAGCCACAAAAATGCAGCCAACAATTGTTCTTCTTCTGTAAGTTTCTGTACCGGCTCTACGTAATGCTCATGGTTTCCAAATAAATCCTTTGCAATTCCTCTTGCCTTCACTGAGTACCCTACAACCAGTGTGGGAACCAGACTGGAATAAGCCGCAATGGTTGCATGTGTCCTTGCCCCTATGAAGAAACGGCACCTTGCAATATACCCTTTTAATTCTTCACAGCTGCCATCAGGAATCTTAACAACCCGGGAATCTTCTTTAAAATACTCATACAATTCCGCTATTGTTTTTCGGTCATCATTACGCTGCCATACCACATGGGGAATCAGAGCAACACTCATATCTGTATTTTCCAAAATATACTCAATCAATTTTTTGTAGTTTCTCATGGTCATACCTGGAGTGGTTTCATTTTCCACAATCATGGGGCTGATATTAATCCCTACCGTATTTTTCTCCTTAAATCCTTGTGGAAGAGGCTTATATTTTGTCTCAAGTGTAAACGCAGAATCGGGATACAAATACAGATTTTTCACCCCTGCTTCTTTTAGTGCATCATAAGAAATGGATTCTCTTGCAAAAATTGCCTCATAAGAAAGCATGTCCTGTACCACTTCCGGCCGTTTCAACAATTTAGGCTCAATGGAACAGCCAAGAAGCATAGTCTTAGCTCCTTTTTTGTGAAACATACTATTGGCCAGAATCAAATCAGGAATCATAGATTCATAACAATAATTATCTCCGCCAATGGACAGGTTCCACATACAACTGTTTTTTCCAAGCACATTCCGAAACCGGTAACGTAAAAAAGATTCTCTGTCTCCTGTCAGCATCCGCCATCCATAATATAAAATATGAATCCCTTTGTTTGCTCTGATATTTTGTTCCGGTACAATCTCACATAAGTTCTTTAAAGAATAACTTTCATCTTCTTTCACACTATTGGTTACCAGCCTTACAGGCTTTTTCACAATTTTACATATCGTATTGGCTAATGCTTCACAACCATGATTCCCGCTGCCGGCATGGGCATATAATACAATCTTTTCCTGATTCATTCTTTCCCTCTCTGTTTTCATCTTTTTATCTTTCTTTGTCGTAATTTTCCATAAAACTTTATATATGCATCAGGAAAATAACGATAAAAAAATGCTTTGAAAGAATACCCTTTGGGAAGGTATTTTAAAATTTCTCTTTTTTTCCCATATTTCATAAAAGTACGGTAACACTCTTCTTTTTCCTGTTTATACAGTTCCTGTTCCACCAGATCCAACTCCGAAATTTTTCCTACTACCAGTAAAACTGATACTACCAGAATACTTTCTGTCTTTCCTATAACATTGGGATAAGCTTCCTTAATTTTTGACAAAGCACTTTCCCAACAGGTAATCTGATCCATATAGCGGGGAGAAAACTTTTTCAGCATTGCCCCCTTCGTATTAATATAATAGTAATAGCCTTTATAAGCAGATACTACGATTTTCTCCACTTGTAAGCCAGCCTCCAGTACAAAGAGCAAATCTTCCCCTATGGTAAGATTTGTCGGGAATTTCAACTGCTCTAACAGACAACTTTCAAACAAAATCCCCCAACAATGAGTATTTCCTTCTAATAAATACTCCTGCAGATATTCTTTTACATTATACACTTTCACAGTTCGGGAATCCTTACTGCCTGTAAAATTACTTTTCTTATTTCTGTCTTCATCATAAACCGCTTCATAGCCACAGATTACGATAGGAGCCTTGGATGATTTCTGAAGCTTTACCAGTGTTTCAAGGTAATCTTCTTTTACCCAGTCATCTGCATCTATAAAAGTGATAAATTCACCTCTGCATTGCTCCATTCCTAAATTTCTCGCTGCCGACACTCCCTGATTTCGATATTGATGAATGGCACTGATCCTTTCCTCCATTCCGGCATACTCTTTGCAAATCCGCATGCTTTCATCTGTAGAGCCATTATCAACCAATACAAGCTCCCAGTCAGAATAGGTCTGTGCCAGAATACTTTGAATACATTTTTGCAGGTATTTTTCGGCATTATACACCGGTACCACAATACTAATCATCTTTTGCACCTACAGTCTGTCAAAAATTCCAATTACCATTTTCCCAAAGAAAATGGTAAAAACATTAGGATGTTTTAAAATGAAATAAAGCATCTTATTTGCTTTATCCTCTACTTTTACATTTATTTTTCCAATGCCTTTTTCTCTTCTTTCCTCCAGTATCATCCAGCGGATTCTGGACACGCAGTCTTTCCATGGACCGCGCAATTCATTTTTCAGCACATAGAAAAGTAAAAATATATATTCTTTTTTTATCCCTTCCAGTAGTTTTTCTTCCGGAATGTTTTTTTCTTCTTTTGCCTTCTTCTTAACTATATCTGTCAAAGTCCTATATAACAACCTGTTATTACGATACATTCCGGCATTATATTTATGAACCATGGAAGAATCTACCAGACGATAATGATAGTAATACCCTTCTTCCAAAACCACAATCCTTTGAGCATCCAGCATGGCAGGAAATGTAATATTCATATCCTCTCCCATGGCAATCTCTTTATTTCCATATTTCATATTTTCCACAATCAAAGATTTGGAAAATAATTTCATACATCTGGAACAATGTATTTTTCGTCTTTCCTGCCCCATGATATAAGGGAATATTTTTTTTTCGATAGCATCTCTTTCATAAATTCCCGGTTCCAAGGACTGTTTTACATAAACAGAAGTTTTCTTCTTTTCTATGATATAGTTACCGCAAATGATTTCTTTCCGATTTTGTTCTGTACATTTTACAAGGCTCTCAATCATATCCGTTTCTATCCAGTCATCACTGTCTGCAAAGACCAGATATTCTCCCTTGGAAATGTCCACACCTGCCATCCATGCAGACATTAAGCCTCCATTTGTTTTATGAAGTACCTGTACTCTGTCATCCTTTTTGGCATACTCATCACACAAAAAAGCACTGTTGTCTTTGGACCCGTCATCTACCAGAATAATATCCAGATTCTGATAGGTCTGCTTTCTGATACTTTCCATACATGCATCCAGATATTGTTCTACATTATAAACCGGAACAATAATACTCACCAGGGGGTGTTTTTCCATCATCTCTTTCTTCTCCCAACATATCCTTCAAATACATACCAAAGAAAAATAAAATATAATTTCTTCCCAGATAATCAGAAATAAAATGAGCTTCAAACAAGGAATATATCGTAATCACTACAATCAGAGCCGTTAACATATAGTCCTTATATTTATAACTGCACCAGATTAACCTGCACTGTGCCGCATAATACAAAATTCCCGGAACGACACCATACCAGTAAAAGAATCTCACTATTCCTAAATCAAAATATTTCTTATTTACAGGCGAAGACCATAGTGTCCATGTATGAATCATACCCTCATATCGATTGGAATCCATTAAGGAAAAGATTCTTCCCGTCAATACTTTGTCCAACTTTGCAAAAATTGGCAAATTAATACTATAAACGGCAAAAAGAACAGATAATATTACACAGCCTGTTATTGCGGCAATCCCAAACATATATATCCATTTCTTTTCTCTCATTTTCTTTCCATATTTGAATATTACAAAGAATGCCAAAGAACACACTGACATTAATAATCCGGTTCTGGAATCTGTAAACATATAAATTATAAAATGAAAGACTGAAATCAAAACATATCCATACCATTTTATTTTCTCGTGGTAATTATAGATTCCCAGCCAGGTAAGTACCAGCATCATGCAATGAAAGGCATTGGGATGACCCATGCCAAAACAGAAACGGGTTTCCCGGAAACCATTAACTCCATTAATCTCAGCCCGGTACACTGCTGTCTGGGATATACTTCCATAAATTCCCCACACTGATAGAAGAAAAATCACTGCACATCCTGCCAGTGTATACCAGAACGCCATTTTCAATACCTTCTTCATGTCCTTTCCCTGACATGCCCAGACGAAAACCACAGCTCTTAGAATTTCATTTCTTCCTGTGGTCTTATAAGAAATCAGGCCAATAATTCCAAATACCGCAAGCCCCATCCATTCCCTAAAGCTATGGCGGCAGGTCAACAGACTGATTCCAAATAAAACAAAAGTGATTCGAAACCACCAACCTTCATACTGAATAATATATTCACTTTTATCTAACAATACTATCGTTAATTCAATGAATACTCCCAGATAAAAAGAATATCTCGATATTCTATCTAAATATTTTCTTTCCTCTTTCATTTCTTTCCATCTCTGTTCTGTCTTTTATTTACAAAGCATTTTTCCCAGTCTTCTGCATCCTCTTTTTATTTTTCCAACTGCTTTCTTTGCCTTTATCTTAACTCTGATGCCCTTTCTCTGCAAAGAACCAAGCTTTGGCATAATCAGATATTCATACTCACTCTTATGCTCCAATAAGTACCTGGGATAACTTTCATCTATCTCCACACAAATAAATTTTGCATCTCTTCCAAATATATCCTGCCCCATCATAATACGGTCTGCCACCTGTGACAGGATTTCCTCCGAATTATATTCCTGATGGGCAGCCGCCACTACCTTATCTCCAATACGTTTGGCAAGGTCTTTTTCTCCATTACCTCCCATATATCCAAAATGCCATCCGCCATTTGGAACACGCACTCCGTTTTCTTTTGCTTTTTTATCCCGCAAATCCCAAAAACCTCTGCCCTCCAGTGAACCGTAATAAAACACCTTGGTTCCAAGCCACATAGGATGCGCAACTCCTTCAAATTCTCCGCTGTTTGACAAAAGTTTTCCACTGACTTCTTCTGCATTTAAAAAACAATAGAACATTCTCTGTGCCAGATGATAGATTTTCCCCATTTCCATTTTAGGAAAAAGTTTCCGTAAGGTATCCGGATTGGGAATTTCATCCACATCACTGAAAATGCAGATATCATCCTCTTTACATTCTTTTAATCCTTTTAACAAATGGTCTTTTTGAAAATGATCCATATCATGAGGCTCTATTCCTAACGGACATTCTTCTACTACAATATGAATGATTTTATCTTCCCATTTTTGAAACATTTCTTTGTTTTCCTGAAAATATAAAGGTTTTGGCTCACTGGAAAAAGTATAAGCCGCCTCTTCTATTACAAATTTATCCACATAGGGAGCCATAATCTCCATTCTTAGTTTTAAAATATCCAATTCATTAAAAAATGGGAAACAATCATATATCATGTTCTATCTTCCCTATCCTTTCCAAAGCTACACTCCGGCTCTAAAATATCTCCAAAACAGCAACGGCCGAAGTACCCGCTTTCCCATCTTCCATAATTCCTTCCAAGGATTTTTAAACTGTGGATACTGTGCATTTTCTCCCCACCATTTATGAAAAGCAAAAGGAGTAATCCCCTGCACTTCCGGAATTGGGTGTTCATGAGCAAAATACTTAGCCACTTCAAGAGGCGCCCATTTCATGCCCGCCGCTTCAAACAAATGTCTGTTGGTACAACAGATAAAAATATCCTCATTGTAGAATCCATCTTCATCTCTTTCCCATTTTAGATTTGCCTTCTTGGGAAACTCCATAAGTCTTTTACTGCGAATGGACACACTGTTGCCTACTCGACAAATATTTCCATGAATATCATGATAACAATGCTTCGTTCCCGGTGCCGGCATAGGCCAGGGAGAACCAATATAGTCATACTCCAAAAATTCATCCCGAAAACATTCCGGATGCACTACAAACCCATCCGCATGTACTATCATGGCAAACTCTGTGTCTATATAATCTCCCAGTTCATATGCCATTTTATAATTAAAGCAATCGATATCTGTCAGCCTTGATGTATGTTTGTACGTAATATTTTTAGGCAAAAACAAAGGTTTCCTATGGGTAATCAGTACGGCCTGTCCAAAATCCACCCGTTCCATACTGTATTGCATTGCCTTCACAGTTTCCATCATATTCACACTGCTCATTGCCACAAGCGTAACATTGGGAAGTTGTAATTTACCATTCTTAAATTCCATATGAAACCTTTTTCCTTCCTGATATGTTTCTATTCCTTTTGAGATATCACATGACTCTTATCTTTCATTTCCTAATAATAATCTCGACTTTCTTAATACCCCACGGCAAAGTCTGATAAATTTATAATAGTAATATCGAACTTTGCTCTGAATTTTCATTCTGAACAAAGTAATTCCCTGAGGATGAATATCCGCTTTTTTATATTTAGCGGATGTTCTTTTATACTCTTCCAATTCTTTCCGACATTCTTCTGCACTGAAAATATTTCCTTTTCTGTCCTGATAATGAAAACCACTATAAATATTCTGTTCAGAAGACCAATAGCCATCTGATACATTGTGTCTTGCCCAATATTTCGGTGCAATAATATATTTTACTGTTTCACTGGTAAATGCCGGGAAATAAGTAAATGAAGAATTAGCTAACAATAAATATTTTGCATTTTTAATAATGGAATAATCCTTCGCTAAATCAAAATTATATGCCGGGATTCCCGGTAAAATCTTATTCGCTTCTTTCACGTCATTGGTAATAATCATAAAACGCATATTAGGGTTTATCTTACGCATGTTTTTCATCCCATGCTTCCAATAGGATTTTTTTATAAAAAGTTCCGGACAATCCATATAGTCAGTACAACGAAGATGAAGAATGCACAAATCGTCCTGACTAAAATCATAACAGTCATATTCCGGTTTCACTTTTAGCCATGTCTTAATTTCTTCTTTATATTTCAGATAATAATCCTCTGCCTGCATATTTCCCATAAGAAGCGTATCAGAAGGCACCCGGTACATTTCCTGGTCTGTCCCTGCCACATAGGCTCCATGCTCTAAATCATGTCGGGAATTTCCAAGATACAGCCTTTTTTCTTTTTCATAATAGGTCTGCTTAAAATCTTCTTCCTTTACTTCTTTTCCATAGTCTAAATCCATAAAATACAGACCACAGTCGCTATGCATATTATTAGCAAAGGTTTCTTTTCCTAAAACGCCAAACTCTTCCCCTCTGTCTTTTGCAATACATCTGGCTGTGATATATCGAAATAGCTGATTTCCTAACCCATCTCCATAGGTTACTTTCGTTCCAATCATTGTCTTCCCTCTAATGTTGTTTCTGTGATTTTTCCGCCTTCTACTTTAAAAATCATGTCACAGTTTTCAATGGTTCTAAGTCTGTGTGCAATGATGATCAGAGTTTTTCTGCCATGGAATTTATCAATGGCTTCCATAATTGCCGTTTCTGTTTCCGTATCCAGTGCGGAGGTTGCTTCATCAAATACCAGTATTTCCGGATTATGATACAGGGCTCTTGCAATTCCCAGTCTCTGTCTCTGACCTCCGGAAATTCTGACCCCTCTTTCTCCTACAGAGGTATCCAGTCCTTCCGGCAGACTTTCCACAAATTCCTTCATCTGAGCTTCTTCCAACACTTCCCAGATTCGTTTATCATCAATATCTTCTCTGTTGACTCCAAAAGCTATATTGTCCCGAATAGGGTCATCCGTCAAATAAATATTCTGAGCTATATATCCAATATGGCTAAGCCAGGAGCCATAATTTTCCATGACATTTCTGCCCCCACAGGTAATTTCGCCGGACTGCACATCCAAGAGTCCCATCAAAATATCCACTGCTGTCGTCTTTCCGGCACCTGAAGGACCCATAATACCTACGGACTTTCCAATGGGAATTCTCATGTCTGCCGCGTCCAGAATCTTCTTTTGTGTATTTGGATATGCATAAGTCACTTTTTCCAAAGCAATGGCATCTTTTACTTCAATGGCAGGCTTATCTTCCACAACCCGCTGGCTGACTTTCTTTTCTTCTTTATAATCTCTGAAATCAATATTATCATATATATAATTTACACTGGGTCCGTAAAAAGCAATGTTGGTCACGTGAGTGTTGATTCTGTTTACACTTGGCATCAGCCGCACTGCTGCCACTGCAAATGCCATCATCTGAGGTGCCATATCCACAATTTCCTGCCCCATCATAATGCAGATTGCCATATAGGATAACAAACCGCCAATACAGATGGTTTCAATCAACAGTCTTGGCATATTGTTAAATACCGTATATTTACTGTTTAAATCTGCTCCATCTCTGGCATATACAGAATAATTTTCCACAAAGTAATTTTCCTTATGAAGCACCTTGACTTCTTTGATTCCAAAAATAGACTGGTTTCTCCATTTTCCCATTCGGGATTGAATTTCCTGATTTTCCTGGCCCAGACGATTAAGCCTTGGCTTCAAAATTTTCACAATTACAAAAGTCATAAAGAGTAAAATGGCAGAAATCATTATGGTCATTGCCGGATCTACTATAAGAAGCACCACGCACAAAAAAACGGCAACTACCACTTCCGTCATTAACTGGATGAAATCCATCAATACGATAAACACTTTTGGAATATCACTGTCCAAAGTTCTAAATACCGTAGGAATGTCCGCATTCAGATAAAATTCATATGGGCGGTTTAAATATTCATCCATCATGTAGCTGACCGTTAAAAACTGATTCTTATTCACAAATCTTGCCTGTACATAATTCATCAAAAGAAGATAGGCGTTTTTAACTACAAAAATGGCAACTACGGCAAAAAGAAGCAGAATCACAAACTGATTCATATCCTGAAGCCCCAGTATTTCCTGAATCTTAATCACATATTTATTTTTTGACAAAGCATCGGCATCCAGAATTGCCTGTGCCAGAGGAACAATCATAGACACACCCACAGTTTCCAGAATTGCTCCTATCAAAATCATGACTCCCAGTCCTGCCACACTTCTTTTTTGTCTTTTACTTAAAATACTAAATAATTTCTTTATAATATCTGTCATATTGTTCTCCCGATACTCTAAATCATACCACATTTCATTTCATCCGTATAGATATCCCTACAGTCACGGTTTCGAAACCATTGGGCAGGTGCAATCACTTTCTTTAATTTGGAAGGATTTAAATAGCAGCCCCACCAGCTGAAACTGGAATTGGCCAGAATATAATGCTTGCATTTTGTCATAAGATACATATCCAGATATCCGGCATCTTCATCATTTCCTTCTACCACCGTAAGATTTTTTTGTTTAAAGTGTTTCTTTACCCACTCTGCATCATTGGTAAAGACAAAAAAATGACAATCCGGTATCCACTCCTTCATCCGTTCAAAAGCTTTTTCATAATATTCTTCTGTACAGATACCGCCATATACTTCATCCACTTCTAAATAATCCCCTCGGCGGATATGTACACTGACCGAATTGGTTTCCAGCATTTTCATTTCATATTCTCTCATTTTGTCTGAAAGTTCAATATTTTGAAAAGTAAAGACCTTTCTTACCTCTTCCTTTACTCCTGCAAAATATTTTTCACTCTGCCAGCAACCTGTCAGATACGCCCTGTTTAAATGCAAAACCTTTTCATCGAAAACCGGGCTTTGTTCTCTGTATTCTGCTGTTTTTCTCCCGGTCAGTTTTCTGCGGATTTTGGAAACACCATCCATAAAAGAATCCGTGAGACACATGAATTCTGTCCGGGTAGGTGTCTGATACTGTGCATGAAACACAGGCAGACGGATGGGTCTGGCATTTTCCCTTCCCTCATATTCCGTCTTATCATCTATTTTCACATTTTTCCCCAAAGCTTTTAATTGCAGATACAAGGCATACTGAAACATCTGATTTCCCATACCGCCAGACAACTGAATCACGATTAACGGCTCATTTTCTGCATTTTTTATCTGCTTTTGAGGAATAATATATTTTTCATTAAACATGGTAAAATAATAATATCCCTTAGGACTTACCTGAAATATTTTCATTTTCAAAGCATCATTTTTAGTGCTTATCCCGATTTCATATGCTTCCCAAATGTTGTCACTTTCCTTTTTTACAATCTGAACAATCTGCTTACAAAACTTTTTATAATTTTGAGGCCTGTTTTTTTGCAATTCCAGATAATGCAACAACAATCTTTTGTAGAAAAAGAAATTATGAATTTTCACCAAATCCTCTCTGCCAATATTTTTCAGATATTCTCTTTTTTCATAATACAAAGGAATCTGGTCAGTAAAAATTCTTGCGTTGACGCCGGCATTCATGATACTGCCCTGACGGTCTGTCACATAATTATAATATCCCTGATTTAAATACACTACCCTGCCTGCTTCATGCAGCAATCTGGTAGTAAACACAATTTCTTCATATAATTTCCCCACAGGAAAGCGAAGTTCTTTCAGTAATTCTTTTTTAAACAATTTATTCCATGCTGCATTCTGTATCTGAACCTCTTCCTCTTCCCGAATAAAGCTTTCCAATGCTTCCTCTTTTTCAAAGCTGAGAACAGTGTCCGTGGTAGGGTCTATCGTCCCTTTTTCAGAGACTTCTTTGTAAGCACAGATTGCCAGATTTGCCCCTGACCACTTTATAGCAAGATACATATTCTCATACATCTTTGTATCAATCCAGTCATCCCCGTCCACAAAAGCAATATATTCTCCTTTTGCCTGCTCAATGGCTATATTTCTTGCTTCAGAAGGTCCGCCATTTTCTTTATGGATTACCCGGATACGGGCATCCTTCATGGCATATTCGTCACACAACAGACTGCTTCCATCGGTAGAACCATCATCCACCAGAAGAATCTCCAGATTTCCATAACTCTGGGCACAGACACTTTCTATGGAACGTTTCAGATATTCTTTTATATTGTAAACCGTAATTGCCACTGTAATCAGCGGAAATTCGGTTTTGTCCATATTCTGCTCCAGCTGCGCTACTGTTCCTCTGTTCATGAACTTCTCCTTTCTCACAGTTTGCTCTTCTTTCTGATTGATTTCCTATCTCCGGTTCTGGCACATCCATTCCTGAAACATTAAAATGTACCATATCTGAATTCTCCACTGTCCGTTTTGGATATAATCATTCCAAATATACCATACCACATCCGGTTCTAAGATTCCCTGCTGTTCTAAGGTCTTTCTATCAATCAGAGCCTCTGCCCATGACCGAAGTTCTTTTCCCTTTAACCACTGGGAAATAGGAATGGAGAATCCTCTTTTTGGTAAATCCATCAACTCTTTCGGCACATATTTATATAAAACATTTCGTAATACTTTTTTGGTAATTCCCTGATCATATTTATATTCTATGGGAAGTGTCCAGGCAAATTCCACCACATCTTTATCCAGCATGGGAATCCTGGATTCCAAAGAAACCGCCATGCCGGCTCTGTCCACTTTCACTAAAATATCATCCGGATGATACATCAACAAATCCATAAGCATAATATTATGTCTGGTTTCCTTTAGATACCCTTCTTCATACTGAGTATACTTAAAAGGAAGCATTTTTTTATCCAGACAGATTCTTTTTGCCAATGGTTCTTCTTCGTTAGAAATCTCATAAAGGGCGGCGGCACCTTTTGCTCCTAAAAGCCCGGCTTTCACATTCATTACCTTGCTCTTTTTCACAGGTGCATTCAAAATCAGACTGCTTGCCAGTTTTCTTACCGGATAAGGAATCTTCTTCATTTTTCCCCAGATACGGTCGATGGAATCATAAGAACCATATCCGCAAAACAGTTCATCTCCAGCATCTCCGCTTAAAGATACTGTTACATGTTCTTTTGTCATCTTGCTTACCAGATAGGTAGGCACCTGAGAACTATCCGCAAAAGGCTCACCAAAAATATAGGATAGATTGGGAATCACATCTAACGCATCCTTCTCTGAAATATAAAGTTCCGTATGTTTGGTTCCTAAATGATTTGCAATCTGTTTTGCAACCTTAGCCTCATTATATTTAGGATCCTCCACTCCAATGGTAAAGCTTCTTACCTGACTGTCACTTAAGGACTGCATTAGTGCCACAATGGTAGTGCTGTCAATGCCGGAAGACAAAAATGCTCCTACCGGAACATCTGCCACCATCTGCCCTTTAATGGCTTCCTTTAACAAATGCTCCAATTCTTCTGCAGCTTCTTCTTCACTGCCGCAAAAAGGATGCTCCTGTCCTCTTTTTGCCACTTCTTTCATGGACCAATAAGTACTTACGGAAAATTCCTTATAAGGTGCCTTTATGGTCAAAATCGTTCCCGGTTCTAATTTATAGATATTTTCATAAATGGAATATGGTGCCGGAATATAGCCATGAATAAAATAAATGGGTAATACCCCTTTGTTAATTTCATTGTGAAAATTATCCAATGCTGCAATACATCCTACATCTGACGCAAACACAAAGCTGTCATCTACGAATCCATAATAAAGAGGTTTCTCACCTACCCGGTCCCGAAGCAAAAAAAGCTGTTTTTCCTGTCTGTCAAAAAGGGCAATGGCAAACATACCTTTACACATCTGTATCCCTCTTTTTACGCCATATTGTTCAAAAAGTTCCAATAACACTTCCGTATCCGAGGTTCCTTTAAAAGCCTCTGTCTTTCCAGATTTCAGCAATTCTTCCCGAAGTTGTCTGTGATTGTATATTTCTCCGTTAAAAACCATCATATATCGACCGCTATGAGATGCCATAGGCTGTGCTCCGGCGGGGGATAAATCTACAATGGATAAACGTCGATGCCCTAAAGCCACACTTCCGTCTTTTTCAATAAAGCTTCCGCCGCCATCCGGTCCCCGATGCAGCATCCGCTGGTTCATTTTATCGATATTTTTTTGTATATCACCTTTCCAGTTGCATAAACCTGCGATTCCGCACATAGTTTTCTCCTTTTAATCTGCTATTTTTCCATCACAGAACATAAGTATTCTTCCCATTTTTTATTTACTGTCTCAGGATGTAACTCTTCCACAATCTTATAAGCATTCCGGCTATAGGTCAACCAAACATCCTCTTCTGACAAAATGGTTCTCATGGCTTCTGCCATTTTTCTGCTGTCCCCTACCGGAACCAAAATCCCATTTTCTTTGCCCTTCATCAAAGCCTTTGGTCCACCGCAGGGACAATCCGTAGAAACCGAAGGGATTCCCAGTGCCAATGCTTCCATCAGGGCATTTGGCATGCCTTCCGTATCTGAGGACAAAACAAAGAGTCTGGCTGTTTGTATTTTTTCCTTTACATTGCTGGTAGCTCCCGGCAAAGAAATCCGCTCTTTATATGGACTTTTTTCAACGTACTTTATCAGCCCTTCCCGTTCTTCTCCATCACCATAAAGTACAAGCTTCATTTTCGGAAATTCATCTGCAATCTGATAAAATGCATCAATAATTAATTTTTGGTTCTTATTGGCATCGATTCTTCCTACGGAAACAATTTTTTCTTCCCGTTTTCCTTCAAAATAGCCTTCTATAAAGTTTGGATTTAAAGGATTTTCCAAAATTTCTATTTTGCGGTGCATCCACTGTGGGAAATAACTTTTTGCGTCTTTCGTCTGCAAAATGATACCTGTTGATTTTCCCATTAAGGTTTTTGCAAGAATCTCCATGGATTTACTGTAATACTCTTCTTTTGGGTCACCTCTTACAGAAGTAACTACCGGAATCTTAAGCCCCCATGCGGTTAAAATCGCCATAAAGTTATTCTTTCCTATAAAAGAAACAATCACATCCGGCTTTTCTGATTTCCAGATGCCACGAAGCTTACAAAAACGCCGTTTTAAATTCAGGATTCTGTTATCAGTAGTTTCTTCTTTCCCGATATCAGATATCATTCGCTTTGCTCCATTGGGAAGCTCATATTCATTTTCCACTTCTGCTGTAGTAACAATGGTTACACGATGCCCTTTTGCAATCAGACTTTCTGTCAGATTCAAAATTACTCTCTGAGCACCGGCTTTTGCCAGACTGCTGATATAAAATACTATTTTTTTTGATTCCATTTTATTATCCTATCATTTATTGTAAACCATATCGTACAAAAATCCTTCTGCAGTATTCTTAAAACAAACAGTTACAGATAATTTTCATACCACTTCTGAAATACAAAATATGCCCATACAACACGAGAATATTTTTCTCCGGATTTTCCATCTCCATGTTCCAGATACTGTCCTATAAATTTCCGAAGTTCTTCTTTTTTAAAAATATCCTGCCTGTTCAAAAATTCCGGATTGCAGTATTCCAACAGCTGCTCCTTTAAAGGTCCTCTAAGCCACGTATCCAAGGGAACGGAAAAACCCACCTTAGGGCGCTCCAACAACTCCTTCGGAATGTAATCGTATGCCAGTGCTTTTAAAATTCTCTTTTTATTCCCCTTTTCGTACTTATAAGAATGAGGCAGCATAAAGGAAAATTCCATGACTTCTTTATCCAGAATAGGACATCTGGTTTCCAAAGAATACTTCATACCTGCCCTATCTACTTTACAAAGAATGTCTCCCGGCAGATAAGTATCCATATCTAACAGCATCCTTCTAATCTGCCAGTTTTTTTCACCATATTTTATTTCTTCTTCAAAATGATAGTCTCTTTGTTCCTGTTTTAAAAAGTTCATGACCATTTCACTTTTTTTCAGTTCAAATGGCTGCACTTTATATTGCCCCCGGTTCCTTGCTACAATCTGCACTTTACCGGGCAGCTTATCCAGTATTTTTGCGTTTTTCAGCCCTGGCAGATGACAAACCTCATAAGTCAGCTTTCCTGCCGGGTCTAATTTCTGCATATCAGATAACATCTGATAATTATTATATCCGCAATAAAATTCATCGCCCCCATCTCCCGAAAGAGCAACCGTAACACTCTGTCTGGCAAGTCTGGAAACCAGCATAGACGGAATCTGAGAACTGTCTGCAAAAGGTTCATCATAATACTGGCACAAATCTTCTATCATGGCAAACATATCTGCTTCTGAAACATACATTTCTGTATGTTTTGTACCAAGATACTCTGCTACCTCTTTGGCATAAAGTGCTTCATTATATCTTTTGTCTTCAAATCCTATGGAAAAGGTTTTTACCGGCTCATGGCTTTTCTGCTGCGCCAAAGCCGTCATAAGTGAAGAATCATATCCCCCGCTGAGAAAGGTTCCTAAAGGAACATCGGCTATCATACGTCTTTCTACAGAAGCTGATAATTTCTGTTTTAACTCTTCCTTTGCTTCCTCAAAAGAACCGGAAAAGCTTTCTTTTAATTGGCTGTATTTTTCTGCAATATCCCAGTATTTCCATTGTGTTTTCTTTCCCTTACAAAACTGCAAAACACTTCCCGGCTCCAGTTTATATACCTGTTCAAAAATCGTATCCGGTGCATTAATATACTGATGTACCAAATAACGATTTAAAAGTTCCTGACGAATTTTTTTCTGAAATCCGGGATATTTCATGATAGGTTTCAGTTCGGAAGCAAAAACCAGATTCTCACCCTCTTCCAGATAATATAAAGGCTTTTTGCCTATCCGGTCACGAATCAGATACAGGCTTTCCTCTTCTCTGTCATAAAGGGCTATGGCAAACATTCCATTAAAACGTTTTACACAGGAAATGCCCCAAGTTAAAAAAGCTGCCAGAATCACTTCTGTATCACAATCGGAGGTAAATGGATACCCCTTCAACTCTTCTCTTAATTCTTTAAAATTATAGATTTCCCCATTGAAAACAATGGTAACTCTTTTATCCGCGGAATGCATGGGCTGATGACCTAAAGGAGAGAGATCCATAATAGAAAGCCTGCGATGTGCCATTCCTATGGCATATCCTTCTTTTCCTTCATAAATCATGGCTCCGCTGTCGTCCGGTCCCCGATGATACATGGTATCATTCATTCTTGTAAGCTGTTCTAACGAAATATTCTGTTTACTATAAAAACCGCAAATTCCACACATAAACCGCTTGCCTTTCTATTTCTTGAATGTGTATCTTCCTCTTTTTCATAACCATTTGGTTCTATAAAATCTTTCTGCTCAAAGTCAGACATTTTTCTCTTCTTAGTCACCAACTATCTTACAATCTGCCCAAGGTATTCTTTCCACTGTAAAAATATATTTTCTATGGTAGCTTCCTGCAGACGTTTTCTGGCTTTTTTTCCGTATTCTTCTGCCTTCTTTGCATGTAAAATATAAAATTCCATTGCCTGCGCCAGAGCTTCTTTGTCTCCCACAGGCACTAACTGCCCTGTTACTTTAGGTTCAATCCAGTAACGGCTTCCTCCGCAGGGACAATCGGTACTGATTACCGGAAGTCCCAATGCCATAGCCTCCATTAATGCATTTGGCATACCTTCATAATTAGAAGGTAATACAAACATCGCCGCATCGGCCAACTCTGTTTCCAGTGTACTGCTAAGTCCCATAAAATGAATCCGTTCCAGCAAAGGAAGCTCCTCTCTTTTCCCTGGGGTATTTTCTTGTGCCCAAGGTTCGGTTTCAGAAGACAACAAAACCCGATTCTTCTTTACATATAATAGAAGTTCCTCTTTACACTCATCATCACTGCCATCACCATACAAATACAAATGATAGTCAGGATACTTTTCTAATATCTTCTCAAAAGCCTGTACCAACAGCATCTGATTTTTCTGTGCCACAAGTCTGCCTACACAAACAATTTTTTTGGCAGGTGTTTTTCTTTCTGCCTGCAAATACTTTTCATTCACAGGATTGCAGATAATAACAGACTTCTTTTGTAACTTTTCGTCAAAAAACTCTCTTGCCTCTTCTGTCTGAAATACACAGCCTGCTGCCCGGTTTAAAAACAACTTATTCAAAAGAGCATTCTTTTTCCCAACATAATCTATTTTAGGGTCATTACGTACAGAAACTATTACCGGGATTCCGGTTCCCACAGAAGCCATCATAGCTCTGTAATTCGCCTTTACACAAAAAGAAAGGAGCACATCCGGCTTTTCCATATTTATGGCTTTTCTCAGATTGCAAACACGAAACCACTGCTTTGCCCCACGAGATGCCTGCTGCTGTGTTTCTGAGAGTCCTACATGCAGTCGCTTCACTTCCTGTTTTAGTTCATATTCATCCTGAGAATACCATTCCGTAGCAATTACAACCTGAATCCCGCTTTTGGCAAATTCATCTGCCAAAAGACTTACCACTCTCTCAGCACCGCCTTTTCCCAGACTGTTAATATGAAACATGATTTTACGAAGCTGCTTTTTCATCCGGTGTTTCCTCCTTTCCTCTTTTTTACCATCCTATACAACAAATAAACGCAAGGCTTTAAGATATTTCCTTTTGCCCTTTTGATTCCCCCAATAAAAACCCACTCTCTCTGCGTTCATCTGACAATGCCCCATCAACGCCTGTCAAATAAAATTCCTGCATGCGTTTTGCCTGTTCCTTTACATCAAAGGAAGCCTGTTTTACAAGTTCTGCATAAGAACCTCTCTGAAGCAGAAGTTCCTCTGCCTTCTCTCTTCCCTGTTCCTTTATCACTTGTGCTCTTCTTTGGTTTTCCTTTACAATTTTTTCTGCCCACACAGAAGCCTTTTCTTTTATACTTCTTAGCTCCAGTAAATCTGTCACTACAGCTTCTTTTGTTACTGCATCCGATAAAATGCCGCAAAGTCCTGCTGCCTGTGCCTCAATGGCTGTTCCGGGCAGACCTTCATAAAAAGAAGGCAGTAAAAAGAAATCCATAGCCTGATAATAGCGATATACGTCTTTTTGATTTCCAAGAATCAGGACTCTTTCCATGATTCCCATTTCTTTCGCCTTTTCCATAATGGGTTTCTTTAACTCTCCATCTCCCAAAAACATCAGCACCATGGGAGAGAGCATTTTTTCTTTTTCCATTTTCATACACTCGATTAAAATCTGCAGCATATATTCATGATTTTTCATAGGAGAAAATCTTCCCACATGGCCTATCACAAATGCCTTTTCTACCCCTAAGCTCTGACGAAGCTTTTCTCGAATTTCTTTCTTAAATTTAAATTTATCCACTTCAATGGCATTGGGGATAAAATATGCCTTTCTATTCTTTTTCTTCTGACTTCCAAAAACTGCTTCGGCCGCCAGCCCGGAGCAGGTAAACCGATAATCACATTTTCGATACAAATTTCTTCGTAAAAATCGGGTAACATATCCCTTAAGTCCCGGATCTACCCCCGCACTTCTGGCATGTGCAATGGTGGTCTGTACTCCCGCCTTTTTCGCAATGGGCAGATAAATCGCAGCGGTACTTGTCATATGACCATGTACCACCTGAATCTCCGGATGTTTTTTCAAAAATTCCTTCCATGCCTTCCGGTAAGAAAAATAGTTTGTTACCCGAAATCTGGGTACATGATAAACCTTTCCTCCAAGGCTTGCCACCTCATCTTCAAAAGCACACTTATGAGAAGTATGCTGCATAAAATAAAATTGTATTTTTTCTCTGTCTATGTGACGATACAAATCCATAATACGGCTTTCCGCACCGCCAATATCCATTCTTCCCACTACATGCAATACAATAAACGGCTGACTCATAACTCACCTCACTTGCGGCTTCCTAAATGCTGACTCATTTCCTTAAGCATTGGTATCTTTACTTCCCTGCATTCTTAAGTCCATATAACCAAACTAATGTTCTTTTGAAAACAGCCATACCATATTCTTTCCCTTTTCCAATCCCAGTTTGCCCACAAGCAGGAGCTTTCAAATACTCCCCATAAGAAATAAAATCATCTTTATATTTTTTCAAAGTCTCCTCAAAATCTTCAAAATCCTGTTTTGTCATGGTATTGGTATGAAACACCAATGTAGTATAGCCTTCTTTTTTTATATCCCTGCTTTTTTGAAAAGCAATGGGTAGAAACGTAAGTCCCTTCCATTCATAAGGACAAGTTCCAAAACCATCGGTCACATATTGAAAACCGGCTTCCTTCAAAACTTTCAGGGTAACTTTATCATAACTGTGGGCGGGAGCCATAAAAATATTTGTTTCCACCCCCATCTTTTCCAGTCTTTCTTTTCCATCCCTAACCATTTCTCTTTGTTTTTCCTCTGTCACACCTGCAAATTCTGAAAAGCGGTTTAAAGGAAATAAACCACCCTTTTTCGTAGTATAAATATGCCGCCAGCCATGCTGTGCAAACTGCCAGCCTTTTTCTTCCCATGCTTTTATACAGGCTCTAAAATCCTCTGCCGGCTCACTTTTTTTCAAATTCAAATCCTGATTATCCGGTACAATCCCCAGCAATGGTGCTATCTGATATTTATCCAGCAGGCTTTCCATTCTTCTAAATTTTTTCCAATCCATATCCGGAGTAATGTCATCTAAACGAATGGCTATCTTCATTTCAGTTTTCTCCATTTATATGTCCTCATAAAACTTCACCAGATTTTCAATCCCATATCCGGCTTTTATGATTTCTTCCTGTTTTGATGTTCTTTCTTTCTTTTTTGAATTTTCCAGCATTTCCATAGCTGTTTTTGCCCAATCCATAGGAGAATCCTGTAAACTTTTCCTTATCACACAATCTGTCAGTATAATCTCATCCGTAATACTTTCAGATATCAAACAGGCAAGTCCGCTGCACTGGGTTTCCACAAGAGATACCGGAAGCCCTTCATATACAGACGGAAACAAAAACAAATCAAACATCTGTAAAAAGTCTGTCACATCTTTTCTTCTTCCGGTTAAAATCACCTTATCCTGTAAGTTTAAATCCTGTATCTTTTTCTCTATTCTTTCTCTAAATTCTCCTTCACCTACAAGAAAAAGAGCTGCATTCTTATCCTTCTCTGTAATCTTTTTAAACACTTCCAGAAGAAACATATGATTCTTAGCATATACAAAGTTTCCCACATGACCATATACGTTTTTTTCTTCCATCTGCCATTCTTTTCGCATTTCCTTTCGAACTTTTTCAGAGTACAGAAACTGAGAAGTATCTATGGCATTCGGTACAAAGGTAAACTCCCTTTTTCCAAACATCCAGATTCCTGCAGCCTTTGAACAGGCAAATCTATGGGTCGGCACTGCCGACATCCATGTTCGAAAAAATCTGTGGATTCCCACATGCCCTGTGGTGGTGGAATGAGAATGCATCACTCTCTTAGACGCACCCCCAAGCCCTGCTGCCAGTAAATCCACTACCGTAAAGGCACTGTCTGAATGGCGGCAGACAATCTCATAATGATTTTCTTTCACAATGCGTCTGATTTCAAAAAAATTTTTTATGGGATTTTTACTTTTTCTTGTCACATAATAAAGCTTTCCGCCTAAATTTTCAATTTCCTCATCATAGGCATTTTCTTTCTTTTTATGCACAATAAAATCAAACTGTACCTTATTGCAATCCATGTTCCGATACACATTCATGATAAAATTTTCAAATCCGCCGGGGGCCATGGCTCCTACAATATGAAGCACTCTTTTCATACTTTTTCAACTTTCCTTTACACACTAAAACCAGATACTTTTGTGCTTATTTGCTTAAATCTTCTTTGTACCAGTCAATAGCCAGTGCAATCCCTTTCGCAAAATCATAATCTGGGTCATATCCTAATAATTTCTTTGCTTTGCTGATATCTGCATTGGAATGCTTAATATCCCCTTTTCTGTCGGGTCCAAAATTAGGCTCAATCCTTTTTCCCAAGGCTTCGCATAGAGTATCATAAATATCGATTAGATACTCTCTTCCTCCGTAGGCAATATTGAATGCCTGTCCTGCCGCCTCTGAGGGTGCAAGACAAGCCTTAAGATTGGCTTCAATTACATTATCAATATAAGTAAAGTCTCTGGACTGCTTTCCGTCACCGTTAATGGTGGGAACTTCGTCATTCAAAAGCATTTTGATAAATTTCGGAATTACGGCCGCATACACTCCATCTGGATCCTGATGTCTTCCAAACACGTTAAAATAACGCATTCCATAAGTATCCAGTCCATATAATCTGGTATACAGCTTTCCATATTCTTCATCCACACGTTTGGTAAGGGCATAAGGAGACAACAGATTCCCTTCCTGTCCTTCCACCTTTGGCAGCACTGGATGGTCTCCATAAACAGAAGAACTGGAAGCATAAACAAATTTCTTTACCTTTTGCTGTCTGGCAGCTTCCATCATATTTAAGGTCCCCCGAATATTCACTTCTTCATAAAACAGGGGCATTTCAATACTTCTGGGAACACTTCCCCAGGCCGCCTGATTTAATACATAATCTACTCCTTCACAGGCTTTCATACAGGTATCCAAATCCCGGAT
The DNA here is from genome assembly GCA_964610665.1 of uncultured Lachnospiraceae bacterium. GTDB lineage: Bacteria > Bacillota > Clostridia > Lachnospirales > Lachnospiraceae > SFDP01. Next base: position 68,834 of record CAZSWC010000002.1, on the reverse strand, counting down.
ATCACCTTCTATGAAAGTATAATTTTCTCTGTCTTTTAAACGATTTACATTCTCTATTTTCCCTGTAGACAGGTTATCCAGACAACGCACCTGATATCCCATGTCCGTAATGGCTTCGCAAAGATTAGAACCAATAAATCCGGCTCCACCGGTTACTAAAAATAAACTGTTTTTTGGAAAAACCAAATTCTGATATCCCATATCCTTTCCCCTTTTCTTATATGCATAATAAATCCATTAAATCATAATCTTATAACTTTTTATATCATAACACAAAAGTCCTCCTGTGGCAAAAAAAGTTGCAACAGGAGGACTCTTCTATTATCTTTCTCTTTCCTTTTTAACAGTTTCCTTACTTACAGTCTCCAGTAAGAGAAATCCTTTTCATATTCTTTTCGATTTAATAAGCCCTTAATATCTGCTAATACCCTGACTTCGTTCTTCGGATTATAGAAACCAAGAATATCTTCTTTGGTTAATTTTAAAAATTCCTCATGGGCTACTGCGATGATTACCGCATCCATATCTTTTATATCCTTCATGGTGCCAAAAGTAATGCCATATAATTTCTTTGCTTCTTCGGCATCTGCGGTTTCATCTACCACTACCGGAGTAATTCCGTATTCTCCCAGTTCCCTGTATATATCAACAATCTTAGTATTTCTGGTATCAGGACAGTTTTCCTTAAAGGTAAATCCTAAAATGGCAACCTTCGCGTTTTTTACCGGAAGATTCCCCTTGATCATATTCTTTACCACACTTTCTGCCACATATTTTCCCATATCATCATTAATTCTACGGCCGGATAAAATAATCTGGGAGTGATACCCTAACTGTTCTGCTTTATAGGTCAGGTAATAGGGATCCACACCGATACAATGGCCTCCCACAAGTCCTGGGAAAAATTTTAAGAAATTCCATTTTGTTCCGGCAGCTTCCAAAACTGCTTTTGTATCAATTCCCATTTTGTTAAAGATAATGGATAATTCATTCATAAAAGCAATATTAATATCTCTCTGGCTGTTTTCAATTACCTTTGCCGCCTCTGCCACTTTTATGGACTCTGCACGATGTACTCCGGCTTCTACAACCAGTTCATACACCTTTGCAACTTCTTCCAAAGTTTCTTCATCCATACCGGATACAATCTTGGTAATGGTTTCTAATCTGTGAACCTTATCTCCGGGATTAATTCTTTCCGGAGAATATCCAATCTTAAAATCGATTCCGCACTTTAAACCAGACTCTTTTTCTAAAATCGGAACACAGATATCCTCTGTAACTCCCGGATAAACAGTAGATTCAAAGACTACAATAGAGCCTTTGGTCAGATTCTGTCCCAACAGTCTGCTGGCACCTTCTACCGGTGTCAAATCCGGTGTATGGTCATCGTTTACCGGTGTAGGTACTGCTACAATATGGAATTTTGCTTCTCTTAATTTTCCCGGGTCTGCCGTAAATTCCACTGTAGATTCCTGAATGGCCTCATCCCCCACTTCTCTGGTAGGGTCAACTCCGGACTGATATAAGGCAATCTTGGCTTCATTTAAATCAAAGCCCACTACCTTGACTTTTTTTGCAAAGGCCACGGCAATAGGCATTCCTACATAACCTAGACCTACCAAAGATATTTTTTCTTCCCCTGCTACAATTTTTTCATATAAACTCATATTTTTTCTCCCATTTTTACTGCTTTTAAAATCAATATCTCTCCAACGCCTGACAATTCCAGATTTCTTCCATATAGGAGGCAACCACATTCTTTCGGTCAAATTCTCTTTCCATTTTTTTTCTGGCAGCCTGTCCCATAAACTCTCTTTCCTCTCTTGACATGGACAGAAAATATTCTATATTATTTTCCAGTGCATCCACACTTCTTGGTGCAAATAAGAGACCTGTCACATTATCTTCCACAGCTTCCATACATCCCGGTATCTTCGTTGCCAACACCGGTCTGCCTGCAGCAGCTGCCTCCAAAAGCACATTGGACATGCCTTCATGATAAGAAGCAATGACCACCGCATCGGCCTCCTTATAAAAAGGCCTTACCTCTTTTTGAAAGCCATGAAATCTTAAAATTCCTTCCTTCTGCAGCCTCTTTACTTCCTCTTCATAAGCCTCTTCACAATATCCTATTATATCAAATTCTGCCCTGTCTGCATACTTTTTTGCGCAGGAAAGAAATTCTTCAATCCCTTTTTCTTTCATCAATCGCCCTACAAAAAGAAATTTTGGTTTCAAATGTCCCGGATATGCTTCTTGCTTAAATTTTTCTAGGTTCACACCGGAACCGTTGACTCTCTTTGTTTTTCTTCCGGCAATGCCATTTTCTTCAAATATTCTTTGATTTGTATCATTTTGAAAGAAAATACACTGTGCTTTTTTTAATGCCATACGATACATGAAAACCACCATTTTTTGCAGTATTCCGCCTCGTTCAAAGGTAGTACCAAGCCCCGTAATATTTACAATATAAGGAATCTTTTTCCTGCGGCAGGCAAAACCACCATAAATATTAGGCTTAATGGTATAGGTCAACACCACATCCGGTTTTATCTCTTTTAAAAGCTTCCCATAACTTTTATACAGTCTTACATCCTGAATAGGATTCATCCCCCGACGATTGATATCCGTATGCAGAACTTCACAGCCCTCACTTTTTAGTTTTTCTACTGCAGTTTCATCCGGTACACTGACATACACTTTGCAGGTTTTTAATAATTCCAAAACCAGCTCATTTCTGAAATCATACAGACCTCCGGAAGAATTTGCAAGTATCAATACTTTTTTCACATTTTTCTCCATTTTTTATTCCACAATCTTTGTTTCTTCTATTTCCTTTATGCAGACTTCATTGTATTTCATCATACAGATACCTTCTTTATACTGCCCCACCGTATTGGTGTTTTTTTCCCCTCTTAAATTCTTAAAAATCAAAGCAGGCACATTGACACCACTTTCATAGGCATGAGGATATCCGCCGCCAAAACGTGGATTCACCTCAGAAATATAATACTGTTCTCCAATTTTAAAAATATCAATATCAATAATACCTTTAAAGCCACATGTTTCCACAAACTTTGTAAGAAGTTCAAACAATGCTTCCTCTTTTATCGACACGGATTTGTCCGTTTCTCCTGCACGCATCTTAATTTTCTTCTTTACAAATATGGTACTTACTTTTCCCGTAAGCATATCAATATAAACGTCTGCTCCATATTCTGTTCCATCCATAAATTCCTGAATCATAAGGTCATCATAAAGGGCAAACAATACTTCCAGTTCTTCGTCCGATGTTACCTTATTGATATGCATACTGGCGCTGCCGCAGACCGGTTTGACAAATACAGGATAGGATATCTTTCCCCCTTTCTTTTCCTGATAAAACTTTTCTTTTTCAACATAACATTTCCCCGTAGGAATCCCCAATTCACATAATTTTTGATACATTTTATATTTATCAAAACAGGTTTCCACTAAATCATAATCGGGCACGATTACGGTGGTTCCCACTGCTGCAAAGTCCTCTTTATGCTTTGCTATAAGACTCAGTTCCGGATCAATTAAGGACAGCACCCCGGTAATATTTTCTTTTTTGCATATATCTAAAATTATATTTAAATAATCAGGATGAGTAATCCGGGGCACCAGATAAAATTTATCCGCATCATATACCGCCGGTGCCAGATTACTGCAGTCCGTTGCTATCACCCTGTCGTTTTCTCCACATTCTCTCTTAAAATACTGAACTACTTTATTTCTGGTTCCTGCGCTTAAAATTAAAAGATTCATACTTTCTCCAGTCTCCCTGTCTCTTCCAACCTTTTTTGTCTTATTTGGGCAAAATTTCCCTCCACTGCATTGGTATCCTCTGCCACTTCTTTTCCTAAGCCCAACACTGTTTTTACCGTAAGAAGCAGCACTTTTATATCCATCATAAAGGTCAGGTTCTCCACATATTCCACATCTTTTTCCATTCTTTTATCCCAGTCAATAAAATTCCGTCCACTGACTTGGGCAAGACCTGTCAGTCCCGGTCTTACACTGTGCCTTAGTTTCTCCCTTTCGCTGTAATAAGGCAGGTAACTTACCAACAAAGGCCTGGGACCAATGATACTCATATCCCCTTTGAAAATATTCCATAACTCCGGCAATTCATCCAGACTGGCAGCCCGGAGCAGTTTTCCGAATTTGGTCAGTCTTACAGAATCCGGCAGTAAATTTCCTTCTTTATCCCTTGCATCTGTCATGGTACGGAATTTGCACAGAGTAAAAATCTTTTCCTCTTTTCCCGGTCTTTTTTGATGAAAAATAACCGGACTCCCAAGTTTTACCCGTACCAGTACGCCCACAAGCAGCAACAGGGGGGATAACACCACAAGTGCCGTTCCCGACAATATAATATCCAATAATCGTTTTATATATCTTTTATACATACAGCTCCTTTTCCATCCTGCCCTAATCAGCAGCCAAAACAGCCGCGCACAATATTTATGATATGCTCCATATCTTCCGGTGTGTTCTTAATATCACTGGGAAGGCAAAGCCCACGGTTAAAAATATCTTCTCCTACACTGACGGAAGAATCCACCACAGAAATAAAATCACAATCTGCAAATACCGGCTGCAGGTGCATAGGTTTCCAGATAGGTCTGGACTCTATATTTTCTGCCTCCAGAGCATCCATAATCTGGTTTGGCGTTACCTCGCATCCCTCTTTTAAGATAATGCAGGACAGCCAACAATTGGAATCTCCATCCGGATTCATGGGATTCATGGTAATTTCCTCAATATCTGCAAAAGCCTTTTTATAGGTCTCATATATCTTCTGCTTTAAAGCTTTGTGCTCTTCCAAATGCAGCATCTGTCCACATCCGATTCCTGCAACAATATTTGACATCCGGTAATTATATCCTATGGCAGAATGCTGATAATGTCTGGCTTTATCTCTTGCCTGAGTCGATAAGAATCTGGCTTTGGCAATTGCTTCCTCATCTTCAGAGACCAACATTCCCCCGCCGGATGTGGTAATGATTTTGTTTCCGTTAAAGGAATAAATTCCGAATTTACCAAAGGTTCCGGTCTGTTTTCCCTTATATGTAGTGCTTAAGGATTCTGCCGCATCTTCAATAAAAGGCACCTGATGTTCCTTGCAGATGGATAATAACTCATCCAGTTTTGCAGCAACTCCATACAAGTGTACCCCAATGACCGCTTTGGGATTTGGATATTTTTCAAAAGCTTTTCTTAAAGCTTCCGGATCCATATTCCAGGTATCCGGTTCACTGTCAATAAATACCGGAATCGCTTTTTCATAGCAAATAGGATTGCAGGTAGCAGAAAAGGTAAGATCCGAAACAAATACAATATCTCCTTCCTTTACTCCGACAAGTTTTAATGCCAGATGAATGGCTGCCGTACCTGCACTTAAGGCGGCAGCTTCCTTGCTGCCGGTGTATTCCGCCACGCATTTTTCAAATGCATTTACATTTGGTCCAAGAGGTGCTACCCAGTTGGTATCAAAAGCTTTTTTTACATATTCCTGTTCTTCTCCATGTATGGTGGGACAGGAGAGATAGATTCTTTTCTTTTCCATATTATTATTTGCCTCCCTTTGCTCTGTTTCCAGATACACAAAGTAGGAGTTCATAAAAAACTCCTATCTTCCTACATTATAACATTATTTTTTATTATTTCCATCTTCTTTCAGCTGATATGTGGGAACAATTTCCTTAATCAGATGACGAATATCTGCACTTTCGTTTTTTGACTCTTCCTTTAATTCTTTTAACTGTTTGAAGAATTTCATTTCATCAATTTCAATGGGTTTGCCGATATGAATCATTTTGTTTTCTGTATCCTGAAGGCCTTCTTCATCCATCAGCAGCTCTTCGTATAACTTTTCTCCCGGCCTTAACCCGGTAAACTCTATCTGAATATCTTCTCCCACTTTATAGCCGGATAAACGAATCAGATTCTTTGCCAAATCCAAAATCCTTACCGGCTCCCCCATATCCAGAACAAAAATTTCTCCGCCTTTGGCATAGGCACCTGCCTGCAGCACCAAAGACACAGCTTCCGGAATGGTCATAAAATACCGTATAATATCCGGATGGGTTACGGTAACAGGTCCGCCCTTGGCAATCTGCCTTTTAAAGAGCGGAATCACACTTCCGTTGCTTCCCAGAACATTTCCAAAACGTACTGCCACAAATTCCGTGTCATAATGACGGTTAAAGGTCTGAATGATCATCTCACAGATACGTTTGCTGGCTCCCATAATATTGGTAGGGTTGACCGCTTTATCGGTACTGATCATGACGAATTTTTCCGTTCCGTAATAAGCGGCTGCCTGGGCTGTTTTCCAAGTTCCGAATACATTATTTTTAATTGCCTCGTTAGGGCTTGTCTCCATCAACGGTACATGCTTATGAGCCGCCGCATGATATACAATCTGAGGTTTATAAGTCTCAAAAATACTGTTCATACGATTGGTGTTTCGTACCGAAGCTATCAGTACCACCAGATTTAACTGTGGATATTTGTATAACAGTTCCTGCTGAACATCATAAGCATTATTTTCATAGATATCTACTAAAATCAACTGTTTCGGCTTATGCTGAGCAATCTGACGGCAAAGTTCACTTCCGATGGAACCGCCGCCGCCGGTTACCATCACCACTTTTCCGCTGACATATCCTAAAATCGAGTCTAAGTCTACCCGAATCGGTTCTCTTCCCAACAAGTCCTCTACTTCTACTTCTCTTAACTGGCTGACGTTTACTTCTCCGTTTACCAGCTGATAGATTCCCGGCAATGAACGCAGCTTACATTCCGTTTCCTTACAAATATCTAAAATCTCACTGATGACTTTTTTGGAGGCAGAAGGAATGGCCACAAAAATCTCATCTACTCCATAAACATCCACACATTCCAAAATCTTATCCCGTCCTCCGGCTACCCGGATTCCCTGAATATAACTGCCCCATTTTTTCGGGTCATCATCAATGATACAGGCAATGGTCATAGTAGAAAAATTGCTGTTTACAATTTCTTTAATGATGGAATTTCCTGCATCTCCGGCTCCGATAATCATAACACGGATGGTATTTTTCTTATTCTGTTTTTTATGTTTAAAGCTTCTCATAAACCGGTAAGAAAATCTGCTTGCAAAAATAAAAGAAATCAAAAGAAAACAGTACATAAAATAATAACTGTTGGGTACCGCCCTTTCTCTTACTCTTACCGCATATAGACCAACTCCGTTTACGGCTGCCGACACAAAGCAGGCTACAATAATATTCTGTAATTCGCTTTCTCCCGCAAATGCCCATAAGCTGTGGTACAGGCGGAAAATATAAAATATGATAATGGTAAATATCATATTAAAGGGCAAGAAACGGACAATTGTATCCAAAAAATATTCCGGAATCATCTCAAATTCAAATTCATATCGCATGGATATGGCCAAAAAACTTGCCGCCAATATACTTGCCACATCATAAATTATAAAGCTGATTCTGCGAAAAATCAGCTGATAATTAAAATTCTTTTTCTTCATCGTAAATCTCCATTCTACGACTCTGTCTGCTTAAATAAAAGCGGAGTTATTACTACCAGAATCGCAATCCCAAAGAAATTGCAGATTTGGAAAATCCATTCTACCATTCCTGCACTTGCAAATGCTATAATCACAGCAATCGTTAATAGTAAATAGGAGTCTTCCCTTTTTTCCCTTTGGTAACGGATAAGTGCCATAAAAAAGCTCACAACCCCTAACAAAACAAAGACCAGTCCGGTAAGAATACCATTATCATGAATCATCTGTAAATATGTGTTGTGGGCATGAACCGCAATCGTACCATCTTCTAAAGGTACCCCCATCTCTTCATGTCCGGTCATGTTCCAATACTGTATATAGCTTTTGAAAATCTCAAAACGACCATTGGAAATATCTGTTTTTTCATACATATCCGCTTCGGAAGCCAACAGATATAAATCCTTTTTCACATAAACAGGATTTGCAGTGAGGCAAAGATACTGCGCTTCTTCACGTATCCTTTCCTTCACCGAGGAAAGAGAAATATTCCCGGTTTCCATTCCAAACAGCTTGTTTCCCATGACCTTCATAAATGCCGTAATGTCAATATATAATTCGGAGTCCATTTTATCCCCTTTTTCAATTACATACTCCCACACTTCCACTTCCGAATAAATAGGGTCATTGCAGATTGCCGGCAGGATTCTTTGCGCCGTAAACACCGCCGGAAACGCAACTATTACAGAGCCGGCTGCCAGACTAGCAGTGGTCAAAATCCCTAACAGCTTTTTCTTTTCCCATACACAGGATACAAATACAAGCATAAAAAGCTGCATCAGTACAGCCGCCAGATATCCCGTTCGGGAAAGTGTAAGAAACAAATACGCATTGGCAACTCCTAACAAGCCTAACTCTTTATAGCAATCCATCCATCGGCGGTTTTTTCGATATCGAATCAATAACTTTACCATAATGGCAGCAGTTACCAGTGCCAGATAGTACCCTGTCATGGTAACCGTATGAAATCCCATTCCAAAACGATTATGTCTAAAACGCAAATAAGGTCTGTGCATCAGACAATACATTACCATATATAAGAAATTTAAAATCACACCATTGCAAAATACAGCAAGTAATTTTTCTCTTTCCTTCCAACGCCAGATGCAATAATAAAATACCCCAAACATCACTGCCATTAAGACAATCCATGCTCTTTTGTTCCGAAATGCCACCATAAGCACCATCCACACACCTAAAAGGCATGCATAAGGCAAACAAATTTTTGCATTCACTTTTTCTTTTTTTGTAAAAATTCTTCCCAAAGAAATCAGTATCTGTATTATCAAAAATACGCCTACTATAATGACCCATGCCTGTAACCGATATAATTCTTCCTGTTCTTCCATTCCCAGATAAGGTCTGATATAAAAGTATCGGAATACCAGTGCACCAGCCAGATAAACCAGATTCCACACTTTCCATAAATACTCTTTTCCAAAGGTACATAATAGCACAATTCCAAACCATGTCAACATTTTACACGCAGCATAACTATGATGGATATTATACAAACCATTCAAATATTCATAACAGGACCACAAAACTTTGGCAAATGCCATTGCCATGAGCCAGTTTGTCCACTCCGCTTTTATGACATTTTTCGTTATCAGAGGTTCCATAGTCTTTCTCTTGTAGTTGATGCCATAGAATAAAAAGAAAGCGATTACGGCAATTCCTATATAATAAAAACCATAATTTACAGCCCCTACTCCAAATACTTTCCCTGGAAATATCAAAAAAAGCATGCATAATGTTCCTGCTGCCACTATGGGATTTGCCACTGTCTGTATCAGCTTCTGCAGGGTAATTTCTTTCTCTTTCGCTTTCGTTTTGAAGCAGAAATCTACAATAACACAAGCCCCCTTGCTAAAAATAAGCAATGCCAGTGCCCAAAGAAGCACCGCCCACCAGACAAAATTCTTTGTATAAACATAACGGATAATTAAATTTATCCCCGGCATTTCCTCCCCGCCATACAAATAGGTTCCGTTGGCAAAAGAAGTAGAAGCATTGGTATCTTCATAATAAAGTTCCAAATCTTTTGTGAGTCCCTCTACGGTGTAATAATATTCCAGTCCTTCCTGAGTTTCCATTTCAATATCAATTTTTATAAAACCGGGAAATGTAGCTTTTTCATCTACCGTATAAAAAGTTTCCCATAACTGCTTATAAGCTCCATCATAGACACGGAAAGTAATAATCTCCCCCTGCATATCATTTGAAACATACAGTTTTACCGATTTTAAATAATTTCCTTCCGCAATAAACATCTGGGTTCCGTTATGTTCCACACTAATAGGGTCAGAAACCTGCAAAATCACTTCGTCGCTCTTAGAAACTTCTGTTCTATGAATCACTCCAAAGGGCCACACCAAAAGAAAGACCAAAATGGCAATTCCCATGATGCAATATTTTATTCCCACACTAATTTTTATTTTTTGATTCATTTTCCTCTCCTGCTTGTATTATCCTTCCATTACTTCTGTCAATAGAAGCGGCAGGACAAACCATAAAATCAATACATACCTTACCAGATAGGTAGGTCCCAGTATTACCGTCAGCCATAAAAGCAATACCCCCACAAATGGTATCACTTTCTTCCAGTTCTTTTTTTGTAAAAAGTAACAAAATGTAAACATAAATGCCCAGAATAAGAATCCCGGTGAAAACAACATGGAAATTCCCGGAACCTTTTGCTGATACAACTCCAATGACATTTTTCGATACTGTTCTTCCAGCCATGGAAATTTACTTTCCCTGGTGCCCGGTTCTTCTGTTTCAAATCCGAAATAGGAACTGTCTTCATACATAAATGTATATTCCTGATGTCCTCCATACACATTAATAATGGCATCCGGATACCAATATCCATAAGAGGTCATAAGCCAGGCATTCAGATAAATCATAGGCTTACGCAAGCCGATTTTTATCCATAGTTTAAAAAAATCTGCCTGATTTTCAGCAAAAATTTCATTTTGAAATCCCACCTTTACTTTATCTGATAATCTTGCATTATATAATTTTACCCTGTCTTCCGGAATATACGTAAACAAGAGTTCTTTTTCCTCTTCACTAAATGTTTGGGGACTATATGTATAGGTACGCACCAACTGTTGAATAGGTACCGTAAGAATTTCCTGCTTTCCGCCTTCTTTCGCATTTGTTATATTTTTTAATCCCAAAGAACAACCTAAGAAAATCACAACACCGGCAAGTAACATCATACTTATATTTACCAACCGCTTTTTTTCCCATTTTAATAAAATCCCTCCTAAAATCGCAGCAAAAATCCATACTATGTAGGCATGCATGCCATTGTTCCGAAATAACATCATGATAACAGAAAACAGCACCAAAACTGCCACCTGCATTTTCTTTTGCATAAATTGCTTTTCCTCTTCAAAGAGTTCCAGTATCTTTATTACAACTACAAGAAAAGCCCCATTAAATATGGTGTCTTTGGAACTGCATACCGCATACATGCAAATGACCGGAAAAAACCCATAAAACAGTACCGTTCCCCAAATAATATAATTATTTTTGGTTTTTTTTCTAATATAATTTATGGTATAGCTAAACACTCCTGCCATAAAAATCATTTGGCATAACGTATATGCTGCAATCCCTATATTGTAAGAATCAAAAAATTGCTGTCCGGCACAAACAAATTTTCCCAACAAAAGTACATGCGCCAGCGGATGATGCGTGGTATACGTATTGGTTGCCACTTTCTCATATTCGTCATAAGCATCATAAACAAATGCTCCCGGATATAATGCCAGAAAAACAGGTATCCAACAAAGAAAAATCACTGCCTGAAAAAAAAGAAAACTTTTCCATTTCTCCAGCTCTCCCCAGCTGCTTTTTTCTTTCCTTTTTCTTTTGTCATCTATACATTGCCACCCTAGTAAAATGAAGGGGGTAATATAAACAGTCAAAAGCAAGACATTTATCCAAATTTTCACATCGGCTATGTTCCAATTTTCTACAGTTTCCAATGCTTTCCCCACATTTAATGCCAAAGAAAGCGCAATCCCATACCCAAGTCCTATTATTCTGTTCCCTAAGTCTTTTTTTTCAATTTTTGCGCACACCGCATCAAAAAGCAGGGCACTTAAAATACAAAACCATGCAGAAAGAAAACTATTGGTAAACACTACTTCGCTGTTTTCTCCCATATGAAAGCTGATGGTACCAAACAGCCCTATGGCTCCCAGTCCTCCCAAAACCAGACGGACACCTCTATTTTTTACTATCTGTCTCATTCTTATCTTCTCCGGTAACTCTAATCACATCTCTTACAACAAACTGGGGTGCATTATTCATGCAAATATACATTCTTCCGATATACTCTCCAATCAGCCCCATCATCAGCATCATCATTCCACCAATAAATATAATGGCAGACATCAAAGAACTGAATCCTACAGGAACTGCGGGATTGATAAACTTTTTGATAACTGTATAGATTCCATATGCAAAGCCCATCACCGCAAATACAATCCCGCTGACCGTAGCCACTCTTAAAGGTTTTGTACTAAAGGCCGTAAATCCATTAAACCATAGTGCCAGCAATTTGCCGAAAGTATAACCTGACCTTCCGATTTCTCTTTCCCTATGATTTACGGCTACATTAGAGATACGCTTTGTGGTTCTAAGTACAAGACCAATTACATAGGGATAGGCATTTTCGTATTTTAACATTTCATCCACCACAAATCGTCTTGCGGCAAAATAGCTGGAAACATATAAATCCTTAGGTTTTCCCAGTAAAAACTGAGCCATCTTCTCATTTAAGAAACTGCCGAAATTACGAAATACAGAATGTTTTTTATGAGCATAGCTTGCATATACTACATCATCTCCTGATTCTATTTTTTCCAACAGTTTTCCCACTTCCTCTGCCGGTGTCTGTCCATCATCATCCAGACAAACTAAAATATCTCCTGTTACCTGATGAAATCCTGCCATCAACGCACCATGCTGTCCGAAGTTTCTTGCCAGATTAACTCCACAGATATTTCCATTTTCCCGACACAAATCTGCAATCACATCAAATGTATTATCCGGGGAACAATCATTTACCAAAATTATTTCATAATCATACTGTTCCATTTTTTTCATAGTGTCTTTGATTTCTGTTACCACTTTTCCAATGGTTTTGGAAGAGTTATAACAGGGAATCACAAAACTAACCTTTTTCTTCATGTCTGCGACCTTTCTTTTTTGAAAAAGCTCTTGCTTCTTCCTCTCATCCCCTTAAATTTTCATTTTCTTACTCTGCTTTTACTTCTTCCTCCGGATTAATCTTAGCCAGTAATACAATATCCCGAAACCTGCCATTTACGTACTCTTCATCTCTTAAATAGGCTTCCTGTACAAATCCATTATTAGACACACTGTGAATGGAAGCCGGATTATCAGCAAAGATTCTGGAAAAAGCTTTATGAAGCTTCAATTCCTTAAATCCAAATTCCATGGTAAGACCCAAAATTTCAGTTCCGATTCCTTTTCCCTTTTCGACAGGTTCTCCAATAAACATTCCATACTCTGCTTTTCTGCTTACCGGATCATAATCTCTCAAATAGGTGCTTCCGATAGGCTTATCATCTTCTATCCTGCAAACAATAAACTGGAAACCTTTTCCCGAAAAAATTTCCTTCTTCAGCCATTGTCTGTGCCCTTCCACCGTAAACGGTTTCTGATATATAAAATAAGGCCGAACACTTTCACTGTTTCTCCAACGGATAATATTATTGGTATCCTCATCAGAATCCGTAATCGGTCGTAAATATACCTGTTTTCCAACAATTCTTTTATTCTCTGTCATTTTTCTCCTCACCTATGTTTAATCTGCTGCCACTTGCAAAACTTTCTTTTTCTTTATTTTTCACAAATTTGATAGATAAGCAATGCTCCCTCTTCATCTCCCAGACTTTCTACCAAACTTAGCTGAACCTCTTTTTCCTGTGTTTTATAATACTCTATGACAAAAGATGCCTCTCTGTCGTTACGAATCACAAAATAGAAATTATCCAGTAAAAGCGCCTCAGCCATGGCAGCTTCTTTTTTGCCTTCATTCTCAAGTGACGATGCTGCATATGCTTTTCTTACTTTCTTCTGTAAAGGGCTATTACACATCCAACCACCCATTAAGTCATAATTCTTTTGGGTATTATCTACATTTTCGAACATTTTTTCCACAAAACTAACTGTAGAATACACATCAAAATAATAAAAATTTTGTGGATTTGATTTTGCATATTCACGAAACCTTTGCTGGTCAGAAACAATCTGTTCCCTCCGATTCTGCTCTTCTTTTACTTTCCCTACTTCAAACGGCAGACAGACTGCTGCTGCCAATGCCAAACTTCCTGCAAAAACCAATCGGAAATATCGCTCCGCATTCCATAATGGTCTGTCATACAATTCTTTCACCAATATTGCAAGTAAAATCAAAAATTCTATTATATATAAAGGGTGCGCAATTCTGTCTACCACTCTTCCCACATAAATAAGATACATCCACGGAATGCAACGCATAATCAAAAGCAAAATGATATTATAAATATATTTTTTCTCTTTTTGTAAAACTGCCAGTCCCACTACAAATCCATAACCTATCCATACAAAACAATTATATGGCGCATCGGAAAGAGAAAAACTCCGCTTTCCAAGTTCCCACACTGCCTTTTTCACATGTTCTCCCCTGCTTTGGTACAGTTTGGATTTTTCATCAAAAGAAGCTATCTGTTTTAAAGTATTTGCAGTAATTGAGGTATCTAAACCAAAATTATAGTTATCAAGCAATTGATACTGCATATAACTGATTTTATTTTTCTCATAAAACTCTTTTTGTTTCTCATAATCCGGGTACCAGGTATAATCATATACCTTCGTTCTGGCATCGAAAAACTCCCGGTATTCCTGCCAGTCATTTTCCCTGTAAGCTAAAGAATCCATTCCCTTGAAAAGAAGCAGTCCTAAAAGAAATACAACTATAAAACCTATGTATTTTTTTCGGTTATTTTTAGACAGCACATATTTCCAATATTTTTTTCTTACAATACTGTTATCCTTTTCTTCCTCCAGCTTAGCTGACTCTGCCCACTGACAAATACCAACAACGGCAATAAAAGGACCGGTCAACAGCAACATTTCGCTGCGAATCAGGAATGCCATCCACACTAACAAAAGAGCCGGCAGTGTTCTCAGCCAAAACTTCCTAACACTGCAATCTGTGTTTGTGGTGTAAAACCAAAAACATGCAGTTCCTGCCATTACACCGCAGACAACAGAATATTGTACATATACCAGTTCCCACATCATAAGAGCCAAAAAGGCAGCTGCAAGCAGCAAATCCGCTGCTATCTTTCCTCTTTTTTTCTCAAAAAGCTGCTGCATCCTATAAAAAATCATCCAAAAGCATACTCCGAAACAAAAACATAAAAATCCTCCGAATACAGGTGCTTTCGGCATCAGACGATATAGGAAACTCAAGAAAAGCCCCAAAGGATACAACATCTGGTTAGTATGACCATCCGGAATAGAACTGAACGCACCGGAAAGAATATCTTTTATCAACATGTCATCATTTAAATCATAATAAAAATCAAAAAAAGCAGCCAGGAAAGCATAGATGCCCAATACCACTGACAATGGCAACAGAACATGAAATATTTTTTCTCTGGTAGTATTCTCTATCATATGCGTTCCCCTTCTTTCTCTTTATTTGTAAAATTCTTTTACTATATCACTAATATAATCCACCTCTTCCAAACTCAGTTCATAATACATCGGAAGTCTCACCAAACGTTCGCTTTCCTTTGTTGTATATCTATCTTCTCCATGAAAACGTCCAAATTTTAATCCTGCCGGAGCTGAGTGCAAAGGAATATAGTGAAAGACAGGTTTAATTCCCTTGTTTTCCATAAAATCAATAAATGCGGTTCTCTCTTCCAAATCCCCTGTTTTGATATAAAACATATGTGCATTATGAACACACTCTTTTGGTATTACCGGTAGTGCTATTCTCCCTGCTTCTTCTAATTCCTTCAAATTTTCATAATAACGATTCCAACAGGCCAGTCTCTTAAGATTTATTTCTTCTGCCATCTCAAGCTGTGCCCAAAGATAAGCCGCATTCATATCGCTCGGAAGGTAACTGGAACCATAGTTTTGCCAGGTATATTTATCAATCTGTCCCCTATGATATTTACTCCTGTCCGTTCCTTTTTCCCTTAATATCTCTGCTTCTTCAATATACTTTTCATCTCGTATCAGAAGTGCTCCGCCTTCTCCCATGGTATAATTTTTGGTCTCATGAAAACTAAAACACCCAAAATCACCAATGGCACCTAATGCTTTTCCTTTATATGTCGACATGACTCCCTGCGCTGCATCTTCAATGACCCAAAGACCATATCTATGCGCAATATCCATAATCGTATCCATCTCACAGGCAACACCGGCATAATGTACCGGAACTATTCCTACCGTTTTTTCCGTAATGGCTGCCTCAATCTTGGTTTCATCCAGATTCATCGTATCCGGACGAATGTCAACAAAAACAGGTGTTGCTCCCCTGAGAACAAAGGCATCCGCTGTGGATACAAACGTAAAAGAAGGCATAATCACCTCATCTTTTGGCTTTACCTTAGCTAAAAGTGCTGCCAACTCTGTAGCATGCGTACAGGAAGTTGTAAGCAGGGCTTTTTTCGTACCTGTAGTTTCTTCTATCCATTGGTTGCATTTTAGGGTAAATTGACCGTCACCACAAATTTTCTGAGCCTGTATTGCTTCTTTCACATAATCCAGTTCTTTCCCTGTAAAGGGCGGTACATTAAAACAAATCATATTCTTGCCTTTCTTCTAAAATCTTTAAGTCATTTCTCTGCTTAAGTTGCTATTTTAACTCTTCCACATAAGTTTCATACACTTCATAAGTTCCATTACTAAATATATTTTCATAAGAATATCTTTCCATAAAATTCATAAGATACTCTTTCTTTTGTACCCGCTGTTCTCCACCGGTATCTACATTTTTTATTATTATCAATGGTGCCTTTTCCAGGGCATCTACCTCTTCCACAAAGGCACTGTATGAATAAGATGCCAAATCCGGCCATGCTGTGGAAATAGCAAAAGGCATGTTTAACAAAAAGCTAAGTCCGGGACAATCTCCATACAGGATGACTTCCCCTGCTTTTTGACTCTTTTTTCCCATAAACTCTAATAATTCATTCAATGGCTGACCATTTACCTTTGTTGTTCTCATCCCTGTCAGAACTTTCTGATTTTCAAATTTATATTCTCTTACACTTCCATCCATCCCATCACGAAATACAAATCTGCCATGAAAGCCCACACTTTGCACCATTATCATAATTCCCAGCATCATAAGCATGGCTTTCCATGGAAAGGTAATCTGTGCTGTCATACCTGTTCCCGATTTCTTACGAAAAATTTTCACATAAGTATAAAGAGTAAAAGGAGCTGTTAAAAATAAATTGTTTAAATTCTGCATAGTGTAATTATTACTTCCCAAAGGCGTTACCAGAGTAATAATAATGACCATTACCGCCCATAACTTTTCTTCCAGTGAATTTTTAACAGAAACCAACATATATATAGCTGCAATCCACACCAGATACAGTCCAATCATTCCCCACTCATACATACTGGTATAGTCTTCATAGTAACGGAAACTAAACATCCCTCTCCCCCACATAAACCGCAGGAGTACCAGCATTCCAAGAACATATGCTGTTTTTTTCAGATTTTCCATTTTACCTTTCATCAAAAAAAACATAACCATTCCCATGGCGATGCCAAGAAGAATCAGAAAACACCATTTGGAAGTTCTTCCATAAGCATCTAACACACTGGTAATCATAGACCATGCTGAATAGGTTTCATCTGATCCCTGGATTCCCAAAAGTCCCTGAAGCATATCTTTAATTCCTGTTACTCCAAACTGCAGCAAAACAGCCATCAGGGGAAGCAGAACTCCCACCACATAACCTGCCGCACATTTTAATGTCTTTTCGACAATAACCTCCAGCCTTTTATGTTTCTTTCCCAGGTAATACCACAATCCTACAATAAGTGCCATCTGGGTTAGGTTCGGAATCCTTACAAAAACATTGATTCCCAAAGCCGCTCCTGCCAGTTCCAACAAAAGGTCTTTTTCCTCTACAAGTCCTTGGTATAAAAGAACTGCACCCAAAGTAAACAGAAAATAACTCATGTAATTATATAAAATTCCTGTTGGAATCCAACAAAAACCTATGGAAATCATTTCTCCCATGAATACAATCCATGCAGGCATCCATCTGCGAAACATAGTATAAACCAACAACACATTTGCACTTATAAAAAGTGTGGTATACATTTTCATTCCAAGTACCGTGCTTCCCAGTGGCAATTTAGTCAATATCCATCCAGTAAGATTGGATACATATGTTGAAACAACCCACATTCCCTCCATTTTCTCAAAAAAGAGAAAATTACTGAAACTATACATGGAATCCGAAACATCCACCCCTTGATTTACCGTTAGAAAGGGATAAAAAAACAAAACCATGGGGAAAATATATTTTGTAATCGCTTCCTGATATTGTTGATATACTTTTTTCACTTGTTTCATACCTTTCCCCCTTTTTTTTAAATTACATGCCGTTCTTTTCATTTCCTTTTTTCCGTTGCATCAATTACTGCAAATCTCTTTTTCCAATTCCTATAAAACCACTGAAATATACAATCCCTGACAAAATCCACCCCTATACCTGCAGCGAAAATTGCAAGGGCAGTAAGAAGCATATGAGGAACCACAATCCCCTTTCCTCTTACTTTTTCAATTCCTGCCCAGTAAATCCATTGATTTCTAACCGCCAGATTTTCATGCAGTAAATAAACCCCTAAAGTATAAGATGCTATTTTGCAGATAATTTTTGAACTCCTGCCCCGAGGTATTTTGCATTTTAAAAATGTATAAAACAATGCCACAGATGCCAGTAATACCACAATATAATTATAACAATATGTCATATCCATGGCATAGGAAAAGGACATTCCTCTCCGGCTCAATCCTCCATAAATTACTGCTGCTATCCACACACCTGCTGTTAACACAAAGTAAGACACTACTGCTCTTTTCGAAACTTCTAAAAATCCGATTCCATAAATCCTGATATAAGAAGCAATCAAAAAAAGACAGATAAACCACCCAAAATCATAGCCATAGGAATCCGTGGGTATCGAAACAGGCAAAATACTCTTTGGTATGGAAAAAATAAAAATTCCCCCTGCAATCACCAGCTGATGCTGTCTTTTCTCCATATGTTTCACTCCTGCACTTAAAACAGGAACCAATATATACAGAACCACGTAGGCTGTCATAAACCAATAATGCTCCATCTGTAAAGGAAATATGACATTTATCCAGTCATATCTTCCCCACTGACGTACTTCTCCTATATTAAGTGCATAACAGACCGCAGGAACTCCCAGAGAATAAAACATTATCTGAAGCCACAGATTTACAAGTCTGCTTATTTTCCACTCTGCTTCCAAAAGAAAATAACCGCTGATAAGCACATATACATTCGTAGCAACAATACACATTGCTTTTACGAACCATAGCAGGATATTTAAGGCACAAAAATCGTCTGCCAGAGAAACGGCTGCTTCTCCCTTTATAAGGTAGTGCAGTATCACAACCATCATCATGGCTATGATTCGTAATAATTCCATGTTTGCCTGACGTGTTTTTGTTTTCATACTTTTCCCGCCTTACTTTCCCTCTTATATTTTCATAAAATGACCACTTTATTTTTTCGTTTTTTCCTTCTTAAATATCCAGAGTTTACTTAAAAAATAATTAGATACAATTACCACAAACTGTCCTACCAGTTTTGCAATCATATTATGAACAGACAATAAATCTATCATTACAAATAAAATCACATTTTCCATCACTAAGGTCAACAATCTTGCAGTTACAAAATCCTTAAATTCCATCAGGATATTCTTTGCACCGCTGACCTTGCTTTGAAAAACAAAAGTCCGATTGGTCAGATAAGTAAAAATAACACAAATGATCCAGGATAGAATATTGGCTATCTGTTCATACAAATTCATCACATTGGCAAAAATATAAAACAACACCATGCTCAAAACAAATGCCACACCACCCCAAAACAAATAATCAATTGCTTCTTTGTACTTCTTATATATATTTATTACTGCTTTCATATTTTCCTCTCTTTTGTTTCTGTTTTTTACATCTTTTGTGAAACCATGGTTTCTCTTCTAACGTTCTTTCGATACCTTGCCGTTTTCTACCCGATACACAATATCACATTTTTCAATGGTCTGAAGTCTGTGGGCAATGATAATCAGGGTTTTCTTTCCATGAAGCCTGTTAATAGACTCCATAATTGCCGCTTCCGTATCATTATCCAGTGCAGAGGTGGCTTCGTCCAATACTAACACTTCCGGGTCCTCAAACAAAGCTCTGGCAATCCCTATCCGTTGTCTTTGTCCGCCTGACAGGCGGATTCCTCTTTCTCCGATTCCGGTATCCAGACCTTCCGGCAAACTTTTTACAAATTCATCCAGTTGAGCTTCTTTCAGTACCGCCCATACTCTCTTATCATCAATTTCATCATCCGGTATTCCAAAAGCCACATTTTTACGAATGGTGGAATCTATCATAAATATGGTCTGCGGAATATACCCGATATTTTTCAGCCAGCCTTCGTAATGTTCCTTTACATCCACCCCATCTGCATATATATTTCCTGTCTGCAGTTGTAAAAGTCCCAATAAAATATCCACAACTGTTGTTTTGCCGGAGCCGGAACTGCCCACAATCCCAACTGCGGCACCTACCGGAATCTCCATATATGCATGGTCAAAAATCAACTGTTCACTGTTAGGATATTTATAAGTAATGTCCTCCAAGCTGATTACTTTTTTTACATCCAGTTTTTCAACTTTGTTTTTATGTGCATATGCTTCTGCATCATATTCAATACTTTCATCATTAATTTCGTCCTGCAAATGGTCACTAACCCCCATAAAGAAAGGTTCAAAATAGGAAATATTATTTAAGTGATTATTCATTCGGTTAGCACTGGGAATCAATCGCATGGCTGCCAGACCGAAAGTTGTCAGCTGCGGCAGCATCTCTGTTACCGTTGCCCCCTGCAGCATCACAATCATCATATAAAAAACAAGTCCCGCAATACATACCGTTTCAATCAATAATCTGGGAGTCGCATTAAACAGATTATATCTTTGTACAGCATGTACATAGCCGTAGCCGCATTTTGCATATTCATGAATAAAATACTGTTCTTTATTTGCAATTTTAATTTCTTTAATCCCCATAACTGACTGTTCAATCCATTTGAACAACCCGCTGTAATAGTCCTGATTTTCCTTTCCGGCTTTTATCAAAATCGGCTTTAACACCAGTTTAATTAAAACAAGTACCCCTACCAACAATATGGAAACCACCATGATCATTTGTGCATCTACTGCCAAAAGTACTGCCACCAGACATATAAACACTACCATCTCACTAATCAGCTGCAGCAAATTTAAGATCAATCCATACATATTGTTTACATCTGAAGTAATGCTTCTTTGAATCACTGCCGTATCTGCATTCAAGTAATATTCATAAGGTCGCTTCATAAAATTAATCATCATTCGTCTGGAAGTAGCAAACTGATTCGTATAAACAAATTTCAGCTGTACCACATTCTGTAAAAATAAAAATAAATTTTTCAGAACAAAAACCCCTATCAATGCCAGCATCATGATAATGGTGAACTGCGTCACATTCTTAAGTCCCAGAATTTGATATATGGCAGAAAAAAATTCATTTGTTTCTACAGCTTGCGGATCTATCAATACACTGATTACAGGTATCACCACAGATATACTTAAACTTTCCAACACACCGCCTATCAGCATCAAAAATACAATCAGAATCATTTTACGTTTCTGTTTTGCATCCAAAAGCAAATTCATCTTTTTAAATATTTTTATCATCCTTTTTTCCTCTGTTTTTAAATATACTCCGACACATTATTTTACCATATATACATAGGAAAAGACAAACCCTTTTGCTTTTTTGCCAGAGTTTGTCTTTTTATTGATTCTTATCCCCTAATTTCAGTTTTTATTTTGCAACTTTTCATGCATTATATGCTTTTCTGCATATTTCTTCTTTTATTTTGCACGTTTTTCTTGCATTTATATTTTTTCTTAACTTGAAATTTAAATCAGAATTTGTTTTTTCATATTAAATATATTCATTTTGTCTATGAATTTCAGGTGCTTCATACTTATCCAAAAAATCTCTTCCTAAAAAAATCACCTCATCAGCACAAGTAATAGCATCCGTAACCGTAAGCACCGATATCACTTTTTTCCATCGTACACCGGGAATAAAATTCATAACCTCCATGGGAAATTTTCCATCTATAACAATCTGTTCCGGAAATCTTTTCTTATAATCAAGCACATCTCTTGGATGGGGTTTAATAAATATATCTGCATTTTCTCCATATTGTTTTACAATATCCCTAAATATTCGTTCTCTGGTTCTTAAATCACACAAAGGCTCCGATAACACCAACACCTTATCTTTTTTTTCGCCTGTCCTTTTTATCTGTTCTAAAAGTTCTGCGGGATTCTCCATAAACACAGCGATAATCTGTAATTTATCCTCTTCCTTTATATTGTCTACCAATTCTTTTCTGGAACATTCAATATATTTAGGGCAGGAATACTTCAAGCTGGAAATATTATTCACTTCCATATCTATGCAATATTTCCCATATCCGTTTTGTATAAAAATCAGATTCCATGCTGAAAATCTTGCTTTTAACTCAAAATGCCCCCTGTTATCGTACCGCGCTGTATCGTAATGCATAATACAATTTAATCCATCCTCAAGAGCATGATAGTATATCTTTTTATAAGACAGATAATAACCAATGGGGTCAGAATCGCAGAATACATATATATCTTTATACTCCTTAAAATCCACCGGAATATAGGGTTCCTGCAGTTTTCCGAATAATTTGGTAAATTTAATTCTGGAAACCATGTTTAAAATCAGATTTCCTTTATCTGCATGATATTTTTTCAATTGTGGAAAAAAACTTTCTTCTTTTTCATCAAATTCAATTACCGCCTCAAACAAACCGGAATCATCAGCTCTTTCCTTCAAATTCCCAAAATCATTGGACATCTTGCTTAAAACCAGTGTGGCACCACCCCTTTTTTCCCTGGGAAGATTACACTCTTTTAAAATCGTCACGTATACATGATAAAATGTATGACATACGTAGATTCTTTCCTTTCGATTCATAAATTCTCCTTTTCACATATTACATTAATAGTCTGGCTATTCTTTCCGCCCCTTTTCCATCTATCACACTCTGCATCTTCTTTGAAACCTCCTGACGTAATTGAGGATTTTGATATTTTTCCCACAGCCGGCTGATACTTTCATATACCATATCTTTTCTTACATCTCCTGCATAAACAATCATTCCGTCTTCCTCAAACTGTTTCACATTCTTCAACTGATTATCTGCGAAAGAATAAGAAATGGCAGGTACTCCTTTGGCACAAAGTTCATAAAGAGTCGTTCCACCGGCAGAAATTGCTAAATCTGCCCTCCCCATAAATTCATCCAGATTGGATACATTTTGATAAAAATGAATATTTTCATAATTTTTAAACTTTTCTTTTACACTTTCAAAATTAGGATAAAAGATTCCGCAAACAGCATTCACCTGTACTTGCGTTTCCTGTTTAAACATTTCTACAATATGCTCCAACATATGAAAGTGGTCACTTCCACCTGAAAGAACCAGAATATTTTCTATTCTTTCTTTAATTCTTTTTGCCTTGCAGTTTTGATAAGCTTTTCTTATGGGCATATACGCAGTTCCCAGATAAAAATTAGGCTTAGACCTATAATCTTTATAGGATAACTTCGAATAATAATTTGCATAACATATGATATTTTTTACCGGATACTCAAAATTATCTATGTCATCCAGATAAAAAACCTCAGTAACTTCTCCCAGTCTTCTTAAATACTTTTCTGTCACCTGATAACTGTCTATGAATAATTTATTTATTTTTCTTTTTAAAATAAGAGGAAGAAATACTTCCAGTTCTTCCTCTTGCTTTTTCCAATCTGTATGCAAAACAATGGTTTCATAGCCTCTCTCCTGCAAAAGCTCTGTAGGATTTTCATCTGCCGTAATAAAAACGGTTTCTCTTCCCAACTCTTTTGCCGCATCCGCAATGGAAAGACAACGCATTACATGCCCTGTAGCAATTTCTTCATTCATATCCACACGAATATAAATTTTGTTTGTATCGTTTTCGATAGACATAAGTCCCTTCCTTTTCACTTATATTTTACATCATATCTAACAAGAAATTTTCTTTTCCTGTTCCATTTTTATTTCATAGGCTTCATATTTTTTTAGATATCCAACCTCTAAAAATGCTCTTTGCGATGCAATATTCTCCGGCTTTACCTTTGCTGTCAATTTCTTAATATCAGGAAACTCTTCTTTTACCCGACTATATAATAGCTTCAAAAGAGTTTTTCCATGACCCATTCCTCTTTTTTCAGCACATATACTATACCCTATCTCTGCCTCTTCTCCTAAAATAGTAATGCGCGCCTGCCCTATTGGCTCTCCGTCATATAAATATATATATTGTTTGCAATCATTCCTGCTTAATAAGCATGCAAACCACTCTTTATGTTCCTCATAAGCAATCTCTGCAGTAGAAAAGGAATTACGACGTACTGTCTGGTCATTTGACCACCGGTATAGCAAATCCATATCCTCTGCTGCTGCCTCTCTCAAATATCCTCTCATAATCTAATCCTCTTAACTCCAATTTCCCCCAATCATATCAAGCCGTATGGGAGTGCCCCTCTTTATGTCTTTAAGTGCAACTTGCCCCATAATTTCATCATAAAACTTTGGTGCAAGACCATAGCCCGGGCGAATGATTCTTACATTTTTTTCCGTAATTTCTTCTCCCGCCTTAATGTCTTTTACACAAAAGACAGAACGTCTGAAAATTACATTGCCCTCTTCCTGCTTTGCGGCACCATAACAGACTCTTCCAATGGCTTTCTCAGCCTGTCGCACATCCTGCACCATTTGGGAAAATTCCTGAGGATTCATGGAAAAAGAAGAATCCGGATTTTCAAGGCTTCTGTCCAGACAGAAATGCTTTTCAATCACACTACCCCCCAGGGCTACCGCTGTCACTGCTCCCACAGAGCCAAGGGAATGATCCGAAAGTCCCACCGGAACATCAAACACTTCTGCCATATTCTGCATGGTCCGAAGATTCATCTGGTCTGTAATGGCCGGATAAGCACTGGCACATCTTAACAGCACAATCTGCTCATTTCCCGCATCTCTTGCAGTCTTTACCGCTGCTTCAATGTCTCCCAGAGTTGACATTCCGGTAGACATAATCATCGGTTTCCCTTTGGATGCCACGTAGCGGATCAAAGGTAAATCTACAATTTCAAAAGAGGCTATTTTATAAAACTCCACCCCGATTTCTTCCAAAAAGTCTGCTGCACTGTTATCAAAAGGTGTGGAAAAGAAATCGATTCCCACTTTTTTTGCTTCTTCCAAAAGTTCCTTATGCCATTCCCAGGGGGTATAGGCTTTTCCGTAGAGTTTATATAGATTTTCTCCCTTCCACGTTCCATCCCCAATCTGAAAATACTCATTATCACAATCAATAGTAATGGTATCGGGTGTATAGGTCTGTATTTTTACACAGTCTGCCCCGGCTTTTTTTGCCGCATGAATGATTTTTTTTGCATTTTCAATACTTCCCGCATGATTTGCAGACATTTCCGCAATGATATATACAGGCTGTCCCTTTCCGATCCATCGGTTTCCTATCTTTACCATTCCTCCACTTTCCCTTTCACTATACCTCAAAAAACTTCTATCCGTTATCTTTTTCTTTCATAAAACGGTACTTTACTTCCGCCACTTTCCAGTCTGTTTCGTTATCAATATCCTGCATTTCCATTTCATCGATCACAATAGCTCCGGTATTTGCACCAATCAGTCTTTTTGTTGTTTTGAATTTCATAACATCAAAGATATAAAACTGACCCACATCATGATATATCTTCTGTAAATCCTGGGAACGTGCCAACGCATATTCCTCCCACTTATATGTCAGCTTATCCTCTTCCATAACCATTCCCCGAAGGGGCGGGAAAGAAAACTCAGTTACCGGCATCACACTATCGTAGGATTTCCTTTCCAGCAGTTCCACTGCATTTTTTAATTTCTCAGCCGTAACAAAAGGGGCAGTAGGATACACACAGCATGCAGTTTCAAAACTGCATTCCCTTTTTTCATATTCTTCTAAAACCTCCAAAAGAACATCTGCTGTTGCAGCAAAATCATTGGAAGTTTTTTCACTTCTGTAAAAGGGAACTTCTGCTCCCGCTTCCTTTGCTATCCGTGCTATGGTTTCGTCATCCGTGGAAACCATCACCGTATCAAACATACCGGATTTCAAAGCCGCTTCTATGGAATACTCTATAATAGGTCTTCCGCAAAATTCCCGGATGTTTTTACGGGGAATCCTTTTACTGCCTCCTCGGGCGGTAATAATTGCTAATCGCTTCTTTGGCATACTTTTCCCTTTCTTTCATACATATTTTTGCACCGGTTTACAGCCGCAGTCTTGTCATTTCTTAGACAGACCTTTTTTTAAATTTCTGTACCCCCAAAGCAGTTTGTAGTAACAGAGAAACAAAAAAGTTGACTTTTGCTGTAAGGCAACCAGTTTTTTCTCCTCTTCCCTGGTTCGAAGCTGATAATAAGGATTCTCTTGAAACGTGGGAAACATCTCTTTCATTTCTTTTCCCATTTTTTTAACAAATCTGTATTTTACTGGCTTTACTCCGACCATATAGGTAAACAGGGTATTCACATAATAAAGAAGGGTAAAGCTGTATTCCAGTTCCTCCCTGTACTCTTTCAGATACCCATATTTTCCCGCATCTTCTATCATGATTTTAGCTGCCTCCATACGGTCTTCACATCGCTTTGCAGAAATGGTATGTACCGTAGAAGTTTCATGCTGATAATAATAATACATGGGTTCTTCTATATATTCAAAATGCTTTGCCCGAAGCATCCAAGAATTGCTGATGGCATTATCCTCATAAAAAATCCCTTCCGGGAAACGGTTCGGATAGTCAAAAATAATATGCCGTTTGTATATCTTGACCACAAGACTTCCACCATCCAAAATCAGGGATTTGTATTTATCTTTTGTAAGCACCCCTGTCTGTTCCGGTTTATTATTATGCACTACCTGTCCGATTTTCATGGAATGTTCCTGAGTCAGGTGATAATCACAGCCTACCATGTCCGCCCCGGTTTCTTCTGCCTTTTTTAAAAGCTTTTCATAAAAATTTGGTGTTACCCAGTCATCACTGTCAATGAATCCTATCCAGTCTCCTTTTGCCGCTTCCAGTCCCAGATTCTTGGCACCTCCCTGTTTTTTATTTACAGGGGAGGCTATGACTTTAAATTTGAAAGGATATTTTTTTTCATAACCATAAAGTATTTTAAGAGAATCATCGGTGGAACAGTCATCCACTGCAATAATCTCGTAATCCTCTATGGTCTGGTTTATCAGGGACTCCAGACAATATTCTAATTTTCCCTCTGCCGCCATATTGTAAACCGGCACAATAATACTTAATTTCATATCGTTTTCCTTTAGGTATACTTTTTATTGTTATATCAAAGCATGGGATAGTCTTCAATCATATCATTAGTCTTATAAAAAGCCACAATCTTTTTCACTGCCGCAATGACATCTTCCACATCGTTATCACTCATACCATAATACAAGGGAAGACTCATCATTTCATCATAAAGCTTTTCTGCCTTAGGGCAAAGACCTTTCTCATATCCCAGTCTCTGATAATGAGGAAAATAATACACCGGAATATAATGTACATTACACATAATATTTTCTGCCGCCATAGCATCAAAAAACTCTTTTCTATTAATTTTTAACCTTTCCGGACGGATTCTTAAAATATATAAATGTCTTGTGGTGTCAGATTCAGCTATCTCTTCCTGCACCTGAATTTCCGGTATCTGCCGAAAAGCTTCATTATATTTTTCCACAATTTCCTTTCTGCGTTCAGAAAACAGGGAAAGCTTGTCTAACTGGCTAATCAGAAGTCCTGCCTGTATATCCGTCATCCGGTAATTATATCCTAAAGAAATCTGTTCATAATACCAGCTTCCATGGGGCTCTTCTTCCATCAGTGCGGTATCTCTCGTAATGCCATGGGAACGTGCCAGCAGCAGCTTTTCATAATATTCTTTGCTGTTTGTCATAACTGCACCACCTTCTCCGCCGGTTACAGTTTTTACCGGATGAAAGCTAAAAGTGGTCATGTCGGCAATAGAGCCGTTCATTTTTCCTTTATAGCTGGTACCGATGACATGGGCACCATCCTCAATTAATACCAGATTCTTTTCTTTACATATGGCCGTCAACTCATCCAGTTCTACAGATTGTCCCGTAAAATCAACCGCTACCACCGCCTTGGTTTTCTCGGTAATTGCTTCTTTTACCTTTTCCGGGTCTATGTTATAAGTTTTGTCATTAATATCCGCAAACACCGGCTTGGCACCACAATACAGGGCACAGTTGGCGCTGGCTGCAAAAGTAATGGGTGTGGTAATGACCTCATCCCCCATACCTACTCCTGCTGCCATACAGGCCATATGAAGAGCTGCCGTACCATTGCTGCAGACTACCGCATATTTTGCCCCCGTAAGTTTACATAACTTCTCTTCCAATTCTGTAATCTTTGGCCCGCAGGTCAAATAATCACTTTTTAACACCTCTACTACTGCCTGTATATCCGCATCATCAATATATTGATGTCCATAATACAATTTTTTATCTCTTACGGGAGTTCCTCCGCATATTGCCGGTTTATCCATACTCTTTCTTACCTCCAATATTCTGCCACGATACATACGTCTGAATTTCTATTTTATTATATAAAATTTAAGATTGAAGGACAACCAAATGTCATTCAATCTTAAAAATCTTTGCAAGGGGATTTGTCCTCTGTTTTTCAAAAACAGTTTCCCTATGTTTATTTTTCTAATTCCACAGTTTTTAACAATTCACGAATTTCTTCTACTGTCAGCCATTCTGTATTATTTCCGGAACTGTAAGAAAATCCTTCCGGTACCTTTTTGCCTTTCATGTTCGGCTTTTGTCTGTTGTTCCATACCATCTGCGGATAAACGATAAAATGCTTATCATATTCATAGGTTGTCATGGAATCTTCCACTGTTACCATAATTTCATGGAGTTTTTCTCCTTCTCTGATACCCACTTCCGGTTTTTCACATCCCGGCAGCATGGCTTCTGCCAAATCGGTAATCTTAAAAGAAGGAATCTTGCTGATAAAGGTTTCTCCTCCGGTAGCTTCTTCCAATGCTTTAATTACCAGTTCTACTCCCTGTGTCAGACTAATCCAGAACCGGGTCATACGGTAATCCGTAATAGGAAGCTCTTTTCCTCCATTTTTAAGGATGCTGTTAAAGAACGGTATCACGGAACCACGGCTTCCTGCCACATTTCCATAACGGACAATGGAGAAATTAATATCTTTTTCTCCGGCATAAGCATTAGCGGCAATAAACAGTTTGTCAGATACCAGTTTGGTGCCTCCATACAAATTTACCGGATTTACAGCTTTATCCGTGGAAAGAGCAACCACCTTTTTTACACTTTCACTGTCCAAAGCTGCCTCAATTACATTCTGAGCACCTTCAATGTTGGTCTTTATGGCTTCATTGGGGTTATACTCACAAGCCGGCACCTGTTTCATGGCTGCTGCATGAATCACATAATCTACCCCCACAAAGGCTCTTTTCATTCTTGCCAAGTCTCTTACATCGCCTATGAAAAATCTCAGTTTGTCCTGATATTCCTTAAACTCATTTGCCATCATCCACTGCTTAAATTCATCTCTGGAATAAATAATGATCTTCTTAGGATTATAATTCTTTAATACATATTTGGTAAAACATTTTCCGAAGGAACCGGTTCCTCCTGTCACTAAGATTGTTTTATTATTTAACATATATTTTCCTCTCATTCTTTCGGCTGTTTCGGATTTCAAAAAACTGCCTGACGGCGAAATAATCCGTAATTACTTTTGATGCCCATACAAACTATTACGTTCCAAATTATAGCATATGCTCTTTATGTTTGCAAATATAAGAGAACTTCTATGCATAAATTTAAATTCCTCTTATTTTCTGATGCAGAGTTCTTACCATCCGTGGTGCCACTGTCAAAAGCAGAAGATAAACCTTATTTTTTTTGGTTAAATACGGATTTCTCAAAGTGTCCGCGATATGTTTTCTCAAATACCCCTTTACCTGTTGATAAAATACATTTTTCCGAGTCATCTGCGGCACCGGAATATGAAGCATATAATCCAGCCTTTGAAATAATCCGAATCTTATGCATACTTCTTTTAAATGGGGATACTGTTTGTCCACAATCTCCCATGCCGCATCCGCATGATCCACAATATCCATAAAAACTCTGGAAAATTCATTCTTATCCTTTTTTCTGGTATTGCTGCCGATTCGGTAAAACACATGATAATGCTGGGCGGATAAAATATATACACCTTCCACTTCTTTCAGCATTTGCAGAAGAAGATAAAAATCTTCGTTTAGTTTTCCTTCCGGGAATTTTCTGTGAGCAAACAATTCTTTCTTTATCAGTTTTGTACAAAAGGAACAATCTCCCCTGTGCATCAGCAATTCTTTCACAAATTCCTCGCTGCTGCAGAAAAAATCCTGCTTTGGAGGGATACATACATCCGGCAGTCGATTTCCCTTTTCATCTATTTCATCTCTGGAAACCTGTGCCATCAAAACCTTTTGATTTAAAACTGCCTCCATTAATTCTTCATACATGGTGGGAGAAATAAAGTCATCGCTGTCCACAAATCCAAGATACTCCCCTTTTGCCTTCCGGATACCCAGATTTCTGGCAGAGGAAGAACCGCCGTTTTCTTTATGAAATACCCGGATTCTTTCATCTTTCTCCTTCAGTTTATCACATAAGGCACCTGTCCCATCTGTAGAACCGTCATCAACTAATATAATTTCCAGATTCTGATAGGTCTGATGTATGCAACTATCCACACATTTTTCCAGACAATCCAATATATTATACACCGGAATAATAATACTGATTAAAGGTTTTTGCTTCACCTTTTGTTTTCCTCTCTTTTCTTACTTTATCTAGCCAATTGCGAAAATCGTTTTAATAAATTCTGCTTTGTACAGTTTTCATAACTGGTACGATAAGTGCTTCGGCATCGACCGGTACTTAGTGCCTGTCTTTTAGGCACTTATGTACCGCTGTCAGATGTCGGCAGCAAGAGTGTGCTTTCGTTACAGTTATGAAAACTACACAATTATCTATATAAAATCTCCATTTTCACAATCTATATATTGTTTTATAAGTGGGTCATCCTGTGGTACATTTTTTTGGGGGAAATCACAGGAGCCGCACTAAAAGGTCCTTCTGCAGGTACTTCTATCCTTCCTTTTTTCCATCCTTCATAAAAGATAAGCAAACGTTTCGCTGCCTCTTTGGCATTCCAATCAGAAGCTATGGTTTCGTATGCTCTTATCCCCATGGCAGAAGCTTCTTTGGGGTGTTCCAACAAATATATGACCTGTTTTTCCATATCTTCATAACTGCCATCTTTATAAACCAGCCCATTTTTTCCATGGGCAATTAAAAATGGTGCTGCTCCCACCTCCACATTTGCCACTTCTGCACATCCACTGTTCATGGCTTCATTCACAACCGCTCCCCAGCCTTCTAAAAAATTACTGGTAAACAAATGTATATGGCAGTTTTCCATAACCTGGCGCACCTGTGCCGGCTTTAAAAATCCATAGAAGGTCACTTCTGTTTGTAAACCCTTTTGCTTCACCTGCTGTTTTAATTCCCCTTCCATTTCACCTCCGCCTACCATATGCAGATGAAATCTATATCCTTTATTTTTCAGATTCCCGGCAAGTTTAACTGCAAATTCAGGATGCTTTAAAGGAAGAAATCGTCCTGCCCACACAATCTGTATTTCTCTCTCGTTTCTTTTTTCTCCCCAAACATGCATTTTTAAAATTTCTTCTTTGGTAAATTCTTTAAATTCAGGAAAATACCCAAACCGGAACATTTTCTCAGGATATGCCTTTACCAGGGAAAAATCTGAAGCCACATAAGCACCTGCGCACAATAAATAGACAGCTTTCTTCCGATATCTGGTATGTTCCTTATATTTTCGAATAAGACCTTTGGGGGAGATTGCTTTCCACTGTCCCTCCCGATACAATCTTTCACTGATTCTGATGGTTAACTTACTGCTTTTTAATCTGTCAGCAATCAGCTCCTCATGTTCCATCCATCCTACCAGCAAAACATCGCTTTCTTCTATCCACTTCTTACATTCTTCCAAATCTTTGTCTGAAAATAATACGTAGGGAATTTTTTCCGCTTCTATTCCCCAACCCATACGAATACGTTCTTCTTCCATAGGTTCCGTCTGGATAAAACGATAATTTTCACCCAGCATGTCATATAAAGCATTGGAAAAAGGAATCTGATGATGGTTAATATAATTGGATATCATGGTTATTTTCATATACTTTCTCCTTATGCTTCACTAATTCTCTTACTTTTCGTGCTTTAAGCAGGCATCCTTGTCTGACTCTTCCTTTTGGGAAATCTTTTGATAAATTTCCAGCAATCTCTTAAAGTTTTCATCGCCATCATGAGTCTTTTTAGCTCTTTCTCTGGCATTTTTTGTAATCCTCATTAACGTATCATAAGATTCCCAAGTTCTCATAACCGCCTCTGCCAGGGCTTTTCCATTTCCCTTTTCAAACAAAAGTCCTTCTTTTTCATGCTCTAACATACTAGGTATACCACCTGTGTAAGAAGCTGCTACAGGAACCCCAAGAAGCATAGCCTCTCCTACAGAATTAGGAGAATTTTCCAGGGAAGATGCACAGACGAAAGTATTGCACATAAGATATTGCTCTTTCATTTCCTCTGCAGACAGCTTTCCTAAAAAGAAAATCTTATCTTCCATTTCTAATTTCTTAATGCCTTTACGAAGATAAACTCCATATGCGGAAATCTTTATCTTATCCTTCCATGTCCCATCATTTACCAGACTATTTCCCGCTACCGCTACTGTTACATCCGGATACTTTTCTTTTATAATCTCCAATGCCTGCAGCAAATAATGAAAACCTTTCAGGGGATAATCTGCCTGACTAAAGAAAATACGATGCTTTTTACAGCTACCATAATTCCAACTTCCCTCATAGAACTCCTGCCGCATGGTTTCGTTCATAAAAAAATATTGCACGGAAGGATTCCTATCTTTTGCTGCCTTTTTATCAAATGCAGTTCTGCCGGTAACATTCTGACAAAGTTTTAATACTTCTTTTTCCCGCTCGCCACGAATATAAAATTTTTCCTGCTGTTTCTTCAGACTATCCTTTTTCAGCCAGTCACGAAAAGTTACTTTCCTTTGAATTTCCTCAGGCAAATCTGCCATATATTCTTTGGCACACTCACTTATGATTCCCTGCAGACCCACAAGAGTATGTTTAGAATCCCCCATAGCCTTTGCAGCTGCAAGAGAGTGTCCGTATTCCGTTCCGAATATATGAAGTATTTCAGGACGAAAATCCTGTATAATTTCACTCATTCTGACTTCTAAAGCTTCTCCCCCATAATTTTCAGGGTGGATGGTGTCCTCAAAAAAACCATAACAAGTGATATTTTTATCTTTTCCTATGGAAATTATATATTTTTCTTCTTCCTTCTTCTCTGTAACAGGATAACAAATTGCCAGTTCAATCTCACTCTTTTCCTTTGCCAGCCTTGTAAGAATTCCGGAAATCCAGCCCTCTTTGACACTACATTCTTTTTCAAGATGCTCACCTACCAAAGGCGGCATGATATTACAAACCCAAAGAACCCTCATTTTTTCGCCTTTCAAAAATTTGTTAATTCTTTTTTAGAATGCTATATACAACTCTCTTTATCCGGTTATATCCTTCGGACAATACCGAACTCTCCGCTATCCAAGTTCTCAAAGGTGCCAACGTAATACACATAACAGCCCGGTATTTTAACACTTTTCGTTTTCCCAGATATTTTTCCGTAATTTCTCTATGCTCTATTGCAGATTTTTTTCTATTTTCCTTTGTTTCGGAAAACCCTCCGCCTTCATAAGAAGCCACAATAACAGGCATAGAAATTCCTTTTGCCCCTTCTTCATAAATACTGTACAGGAAATGTTCATAATCTGCCCTTACTTTATATTTTATCTCATATGCTCTCTTTTTAAATAAAACCGCATCATAAAAGCAGACCTGATGACAGGGCACATTTCGATAACAGGTGAAATCATTTATCCGGGGGGCAGAATATACTATTGTTTTCTGTATTTCATTGTATTGATTTCCATAATAAATTGCGGAAGACTTTTTCTTATTTTCCTTGGCAGAAATATCCGCCCTTTTTCCTTCGCATTCTACATTCTTTCCTGACAAAATATACTCTGCCACCTGTTTTAAAACATTTTCTGAATAGAAATAATCTCCACAATTTAAAAATTGCACATACCTTCCGTTTACATAGGAAAGGGCCTGGTTCATGGCATCATAAATCCCTTTATCCTTCTTTTGTATAATCCTGATTTTATTTTCTTCCGTATTTCCATAGGAGTTCAGACTTTCAATGCTTCCATCCTTAGAACCGCCATCCTTCAGAATAACCTCATAATTGTCATAAGTCTGCTTTCCTATACTATCTAATGTTTTTTTCAATCTGTCTCCCGGATTCAGGGAAACTACAATAATACTAAAAAATGGTTGCTGCATTTAAAAATTCCTTCTCGTAAAATAACCATGATTTATAGGGCAATACTCTTACCCCCACTTGATCTGCACTTTTCAAAAACAGTGCAAAATAAATAACACATGAAATTATAATCAAAATCCTTATATATCTTTTCTTCTTTTCCTCTTTGATACTATCTAAAATTGCAGGCACAAAAAGAATATGGGAAGTCACAAGATAATAACCGATTCTTCCTACCAGCGGTAAAAACGAACCACATAAGTAAAGCAAAATTGCCAATATATTTAATCTAAAATAAAACTGATTTTCTTTCTTTTCTGCCAAAACTTCTTTCCTACATACCAAAGCCAGTATCAGCACCAGAACACATCTGCCTATGCTCATAAGATTCCCTGACAATCCTGTTTCCGTTTCCAGATAAATGGTATCTTTATAAGAAGGATAAAGCTTTAGGGCTATTTCCATAATAAAATCCTGAAATAAAAGAAATCCCCCAGCCCCTGCTGTCAAAACTCCAATCTGCCATTTTTTCCAGTCCAGGGCAGCAATCAGATAAATCGGAATCACAACCAACACTGATTTATGAAAAAAAGCAGCCAGCACAATCAATAAAATAAATTTGCCATATTCTTTGCGAAATACATAACGGAAAGAATATAAGGTCAATGCCAGAACAAAATAATAACGTACGGTATTAAATGTTCTGAAATAAATTCCCAAGGTCATAAACATAAAAAATGCCATTGGAAAATTCTGTGTCTGCTCATAAAGAACCTTCAAAAAGACCCAGATGGTTGCAAAGGCAAACAGAGCAAATACCAGAAGGTAATTTTCTCCCCCGGATAACTCATAAAGTATTTTTACCACCCCATTAAAAAGCGACTCCGTAACCACATAGCCCCCTACATAAATTTCATGAAAGGTATCCACATAAGTTCCATAATCATTGCCTACTTCCAAACGAAGTGCCGAAAGCAGAAACAAAATCGTAAATATTGCTGCCATACTAAGCAGATTCAAAGTCTGTCTGCGGGTGATAGTTTTCAGATTATTAAATTGTCTGTTTTTCTCACTGGACCGATTGTTTACCAGACATGCCAGTGCCATTGTAAATGCGGCCGTCAGTCCATACAAAATTATTCCCATTCTCTGCTTCTCATTTTCTATCTACATTTTTTCAACCATAAAACCAGCGCTTTCTATGGCGGTCCTTATTTGGCAGCTTCCTTCATTCCCTCACACATCAGCTTGTAAGCTTTTTTTACAGAAATCTCCTGACACATAACCTGTTTGTGTGCCAGCAAAAAACGTATCGCCATAAGCTTTTTAAAAGTACCATACAAATAATAATAAAGCACTCCCCGGTCACGGAAAAACTTCTCTGTATATCCATGAAACCAGGTAGAAGGACGAGGTACCTCTTTTCCTATTTCCACCGGCAGGGCATAAACCTTCCAGCCCTTTTTTAAACACTCCATAAGAAACAAACTGTCTTCTCCATTGCTGTATCTGGCTCCGCCGCCAAACAAAAGAGAAAAGGTAATATTGGCTTTTTGTAATTTCTCTCTGCGTATGGCAAAACTATAAGTAGGATACCTGCCGCTATTGTAAAAACGAACCCGGCATTCCTTCTCAATATGATAAGTGGCTCTGTCTGCCTCCACATTCATGTTAAACAAAAGCATGTCTGCTTTTGGATGTTTCTCAAAAGCTTCCAAAATCCGACATACATAACCATCCTGATATACAATATCTTCATCTGCAAATAAAATAATATCTGCACTTGCACGCATAAGAGCATTGTTTCTGGATAAACCGACTCCTTTTTCCGCGAAACTATAAGCCTTAATTTTATTCCCACCATATTCATATTCCAGATAGTTGTTTTCTTCACACTGATTAACGATAATTGCATCGGACTGCAGGTTCATCTTTTCTGCCAGCTTAGACACATCTTCCCCTACAGAAGACACAAGAGTTTCTAAGGTCATCTTTCTTCTCCCAATTTCATCTTATCTTAAATTGCTC
This sequence comes from uncultured Lachnospiraceae bacterium, assembly GCA_964610665.1. Taxonomy (GTDB): domain Bacteria; phylum Bacillota; class Clostridia; order Lachnospirales; family Lachnospiraceae; genus SFDP01. The sequence continues at coordinate 32,137 of CAZSWC010000002.1, read as the reverse complement.
TCTTCTTTGCTCCCCGGTGTTTTACTTCTCTTTTTTCTACACTATAATAAGCTTTTACGAACCAATCTTCTGCCTCCATGATAACAATTCCCTTTACCTCACACTGCTGCAGTTTTAATTGTCTTAACACCCTTTCCGCCTGACGGCCATTGTCCCGCCCCCAGGGAAGGGTAAGCAGAAGATTTTTGGCCTTTCGCAGCCGTTCATAATCCTCTGTTTCAGGAACAAACTCCCCATTCCAGGTTTCTATTTCATCATGTCCAAAGCAAAACTCAAGATTCTCTTTTAATATCTGCTGCTGCAGGGCATCTTTCTGTTTTGTCAAAAGTCCATATACCGGCAGACCAAACCTAAGTTCCGCATCTCTTTCCACATAACTTGCATCCTGTAAGCAATAATAAAACAAAAGCCCGAACACAACTGCGATGGTCAAAATTATAGCGCCCCAAAAAGCTGCATTTCCTGTTTTTGTATTTTTTTCAAACAATACGGCTTCTTCCTGACTCCACAATTCCACTTTGTCCAAAAGTTCCATTTCCTGTCCAAAATGCCATAAAGACTCCTGATAGACTTTTGCAATTTTATCCGCCTTCTCCTTCGTTTCCGCATTTACATGGACTGTCAGAATACGGTAATCTCCCAGCATTTCCCCTGTTACCGCCTGTTTTACCATATCTTTCGTAATTTCTTCCGGCAAAAGAGTAAGGGCATAATCAACAATAGGGTCATCTCTTAAGATAGAATCCCACGTATACGCATTATAATAATCTGCTCCCTCCTCAAAAAAAGAAATATAATAATCTGCGGTTGCTCTATATTCCGGTTCTCCATCCGTAATTTGGGTGATTATTTTATAACTTATTCCGCCAAGGAAAGCTCCCAAAATAATGGCAGCAAAAACAAGCCAGATTTTTTTCAAAAGCACAAGAACCAGTCGTTTTAAATCTATTCTCTGCTCCATATATCCTGTCTGTTCCAAATCAACGCCTCCTACTTCATTGCTGTTGTCTGATTACTGTCTATTCCTTCCGTACTTTCCGGTTTGAATAATATCTTTAGGGTCAGAAGCATCAGTTTAATGTCCAGCCACAAAGAATAATTTTCAATATAAGATAAATCCAGTTTTAATTTATCATAAGGAGTAGTATTATATTTACCATAAACCTGGGCATAGCCTGCCAATCCTGCTTTCACTTTCATACGAAGTGCAAACTCCGGCATTTCTTCCATGTACTGGGCAATAATCTGAGGTCTTTCCGGTCTTGGACCGATAAAAGACATATCCCCTTTTAAAATATTGAACAATTGCGGTAATTCATCAATTCTTACTGCTCTGATGAATTTTCCAATGGGAGTAATTCTGGAATCATTCTTCGCAGCAAGTCTTGCCACTCCATCTTTTTCCGCATCCTGCTTCATGCTTCTGAATTTTAAAATTTCAAATTCCCGTCCATTTTGGGTACAACGTATCTGTTTATATAAAACAGGACCGCCATCATACAGTTTAATGACAATTGCCGTAATCAATTGTATGGGCGAGGAAATCACCAGCAAAATTAAGGCACATACCACATCAATGGTCCGTTTTGCTATTCTTTGTTCAATTTTTAAGGAAAACTCGCGACTTAACAAAATCGGTGTATCAAATAAATGCAGCTGGTCTGAGCCCTTAATTAAAACATCCGTAATTTTAGGCATCATATATACCCGAATAGAATTACTGTAGCAAAATTTAAACAATGTATTTCTATCCATGGTTGGAATGTCCCATAATACTACTGCCATCTTAGAATCTTCAATTTCTTTTTGTACTGCTTCCACGCCTTTAGAAATATCCACATATTTCACGATCCGGTATTTATCCGGTCTGCCGGCAAATTTTTGCGTAATATCTTCAATACTTCTTTCTCCATGCACCAGGAGCAGTTCTCTTGGCGGGAATGCTTTTCTGTACACCAGATTACAGATATAGGTCCATATTCCAGCAAACATAATCTGTGCTATACTCATCCACAGAAAATCATTTGCCCATACTAATTTAACTTCCATAAGAGATATCTGAAAATAAGTTAAAATATTCACACATATCAAAGAAAATGCCTGCGAAAAAAACACATCCATAGGTTTTAAAAATCCTATTTTCATTCCTCCATAAGTCGTATTAAAGAAGAACAGCAGAACAAAGTACACAAAAATCATCAAAACATGTCCCCAAAAATACAGTTTTACGTTGTATACATATCTTTGATGGTATCTTTCTATCCAGGTATAAGCATACATTCCTGTAGATATTATCATTCCCAGAAAAGAGAGGCACAATATGATTAACCGTTTTAACGATTCCTTCTTTCTCATAGTTTTCACCAAATCATAAGCGAAACACTCGCTTCTTACCCTTTCTATATTCTCCCCTTTCCCTTGACAAGGGATAAGGTTTCCTGTGTCTGTAATCCTTTTTCTCTATAATCTTCTTATGGTTGCCCTATAAGCCCAGCCTGCAAATGCTTTACAGCTAGCCATCAATGAAAGTTTTTCCACATGACGATACAAATACCAGATTCTTCCAATAGCCTTCCACTTATTGGAAGAAAGTGATTTGGCAGGTCGTCGATAAATTGCCAAAACCTGATCCAGTCCATAAGCGGTATTTCCTGCCTTTAAAATCTGCCACCAGGTAGCACTGTCTTCGCTGGGTACATTGGGCATATAAATAAGTTCTTTGGGAATTTTTTCGGTATCCAGCAATACCGTTGTCGTAAAAATTACCGTTCTGGATAATGCTTTTTTATAGGTAAGCTGTCCGGGCACATGGACAATTTTTCCTGTCCCTCTTGCCTTGTGGTCTCCAAATTCATAGGCCGAAAAAACAAATCCCGCATTTATTTCCTTCATAAACTCCATCTGCGTCTGAAGTTTATGGGAAAACCAGATATCGTCTGCATCTAAAAAAGCAAGATATCTTCCTTTTGCTTCCTTAATTCCTTGATTTCTGCTTAAAGCAGCACCCTCGTTCTTTTCTTTCTTAATCAGCCGGATTCTGGAATCCGGATTTTCAGCCAGAAAAGATTCTATCACCGCAATACTGTCATCCTCAGAGGCATCATCCACTAAAATCAATTCCCAGTCAGTGTATGTCTGAGCCTGTACCATCTCCATAGTTTCGCGGATAAAAGAAGCCCCATTATATACCGGTACAATTATACTAATCATGCTCTGTCTCCCGCATTCTCTGTTATTTGAAAATACTTCTACTTAAAATTCTTCTTTTACAAGATAAATAGGTCTCTTCTTTACTTCCATATACGTTTTAGACAAATACTGTCCTACAATCCCAAGACAAAGAAGCTGTACACCACTGACCAGACAGATAATACATACTAAGGACGGCCAGCCTCCAACCGGGTCTCCCCAAATTAATGTTCTAAAAATAATAAAACCAATGGCAACAAAGGCAATCAGGCAAAATAACACTCCTATAAAAGAGGCCATGGCTAACGGAACCGTAGAAAACGCGGTAATCCCTTCAATGGAATACAAGAATAACTTCCAGAAATTCCATTTTGTTTCCCCATGCATCCGCTCTACATTTTCATATTCCAGCCATTTGGTTTCAAAACCTACCCAGCCAAAAATCCCCTTAGAAAAACGATTATATTCACACATGGAAAGAATGGCATCCACCACCTGCCTTGTCATCAGACGATAGTCTCTGGCTCCATCCACAATATCGGTCTGGGATATTTTATTCATAATCTTATAAAACATCCTTGCAAAGAAGGAACGAATGGGAGGCTCTCCTTTTCTCGACACTCTTCTTGTAGCAACAGAATCATATCCTTTTTCAATATAGGCAAACATTTCCGGCAAAAGAGAAGGGGGATCCTGCAAATCTGCATCCATCATCACCACATAATCTCCTTTTGCTTTTTGAAATCCCGCATAAATTCCCGCTTCTTTTCCAAAATTACGGGAAAAAGAAATCAAGTGCACCCTATCGGTTTCTTTTCGCAGCTTTCTTACCTCTTCTGCTGTTTTATCCTTAGAACCATCATCTATATATAAAACTTCCACATCTAATTTTTTTTCCTCAAAAAAAGGCTGATTTTTCATTAGTTCTTCATAAAAAAATCTCACGTTTTCTTCTTCATTATAACAAGGAACAATTACACTTAATAATGCCATATTCTGAAGTTTCCTTTCTTATCTTTTTCAGCTACCTCATGTACAGGATATAATTTCTTGTAATTTCTCTTTTATAAAATGTCCCTGCCTTGTCCGGCGCATCCTCAAAATTTTCTACTATGATTATATCGCAGTCAAACATATAAGCTACATTTGAGATTTCACCCATACAGCCCTGAGGCTGCTTTAATGCTTCGTATAAATGTAAAAATTCATCCGGATATGCATCCATGATACCCAAATCCAGATTTGGCGTATAAAGGTCTTTTCCATAGAGAATCGAAATTTCAGGTTCAAAGGCACTAAGATATTCCACCATAGAATCCGTCGCCAGCACCAATCCGCCTTCTTCTTTTATATACTGAGCAATCCATGCTTCTTCGTCATAATCTATAGTTTCCTTTTCCTGTGACAAAATTCCAAAACCGCTTCCTGCCAGACCTATCAATATCACAAATCCTGCTCCCAGCATAAGTTTCTGTTTTTTTTCTCTTAAAATACTTAAAAAACATACCATCCCATACGCACTTAAAAACAGTACCAAAAGCAGAGACCATATTTTGTAATATTGCCCTTTTACCGGCATTATCTTATGAAACAGCCATACCACTGCCGGATTTGCTGCCACAAGAACCAGGGTCAGCAGACCATACAAAAAAGGCCATAATATAATCTTATTCTTAGCTTCTTCTACCATCCAGTTCTCTTCTGACTTTTGTTTTCCAAAACGTTCCCAGACCACGGTAAGCCCCAGTCCCAGTGCAAGAATATAAAATAAGATATAACTGCCCTGCTCTTTGCACTCACGAAAAGAAGAAACCATAATATCCCAAATGTCACTCATGACTTATTTTCTCCTTTCCTGTTTCTTGTTAATAAGTCCGGCAACTATGATACTAAAGGTACACATAAAAATTGCTGTCACTACTAAAACTACTCCCCAAACATAAGAAGTCAAAAAGAAACAGCAGCCAATACACACCCCCATCTGCCCTACCAAACCGAAAATACTAATTCGTTCCTTTTCTTTCGGAAAATCTTTTCTAAGGAAGGCTCCCAAAAAACGATACAACATACTGATTACACATGGCAGAATCACCGTAGCCACAATTACCTCCCCAGAATAACCGTAGTATAACTGACGATACCCTGCTGCCTCCGCACAATAATCTCCGGACAAATAAAGCAGTTCCATGAAAATCAAAAGAAGCCACGTTTTCTTAAAGTCATTAAAAAACAACAATCGTCCCAGCTCTCCAAAGGCCAGAAAAGAATAAAGCACTGTAATCACGGTTCCTGCTACCCGCACCGTCATCAGCGCATCCCATCCCGTCCAAAGACTCAATATGGAATACCAAAAGGGCAATGTGATTATCTTTTTCGACAATATTACCCCTAATTCCAGCTTTTCTTTCGTAAAAGGATGATATTGATTCATGGTATCTGTCATAAGGGTAGTTTGTACCATTTCCAACATAGCATCGCTTCGATTCAGCATAGCCTTTGCTGTTACTGCAAATACAATTCCCAAAAATAACCACCAAAACAAAGCTTTATGCCTTTTATGTGCAATCTTCGCCGTTGAAAACGTTCTTACCTCTTTTACCATCTGTTTCCATTCTTCTTTGCATATCAAAACACTCACACAACAAATCAGAACATACAAAAGAAGCAGAACATCGCCCGTCTTTTTAAAATTCCATCCCAGCAATTGTCCGCCAAAAAAGACACAGCCCTGACAAAAAATGAGGAAAAGGAAACCAATCAGATGTTTCCACACCTGACTCGTCTCATTCTCCCCAACTATCTTACAAAAGAGCATACCCGAAAAATATGCAGCAGCCCACAATAATACTATACCTACCATATTTCTACCTGCTTACAGCAGCCTTTCTTCTTTCCGACAATATATCAAAGTAAGTATACCATATTTATTTCAAAAGGTCTACAAATCCTTTCTAAGCAAGGATTTCATAGATATCATAAATCCTCCCTTCGAATTTTATCTGCAATCCCAACTATAAATTCACTGTTGGTAGGTCTGTTTTTCCCACAGCTTCTTGAATAGCCAAAAATCTCCTCAAATAACTCTTCATTTCCCCGCATCCAGCCTACTTCAATTACACTTCGTATGGCTCTTTCCACTTTCTCATTATTTGTATGATATGTTTTCGCGATTTCCGGATATAAAAGCTTCGTAACACTCCCCACCAGTTCCATATCCTCCACCGACAGGCAGACCGCTTCTCTTAAATAATGATATCCCCGCAAATGAGCCGGCATCCCAAGTTCCAACATAAGTTTGGTTATCTGACGTTTTTTATCATAACTTCTTTCACTTTGCTCCATTTTCTTTCTCCTTTGCATAATAAGAATATCTTTATCTTATCACAAAAGAAAACATTTCTCCTCTATTTTTCATCGTCAAAATTCGCCATTTTTCGCCGAAAACCATCTTCTATCCTATTCCCTCTAAATTCAAAGTCATATCGCTCATAAGGTACCGCCGGAAATTTGTCATATCCAATCTGCCCGGATTCCAAGGGAATATAAAATTTTACTCCTTCAATTTCATAACTGTCATAAGACAACGTCCTATAATCCATCTGCCGCAAATAATACTTCTGATTTGCCGATTCTTTGATATTCACCGTAAGATTGGTACCTTTGTAACAGAAAAAAAGTACCAATACAATTCCAAACAAACGGTAACTTTTTTCTCTTTTTTGAAACAAAGAGGTAAACCACAACCCCAGGGTAAAAAAGGGAAATGCCAGAATATAAATATAACCATACCGGACAAGAGGGGTTCCAATCTGCCAGAACAAATATCCTATCATCAACACACCTTCCAAAAAAAGAAGACCATACCGCTCTCCTTTCTTTTTCCTCAAATCCCAAATACTTATGATTCCTCCCAGAAAAATACTTCCCACAGAACTTAATACCCAGACTTTCTCCAAACCTTTTAATCCCCGGAACCACTGAGGAAGCCATTGTGTCATTGGCGTATCCTTTAACAATACATCCGTCATACCTTTTGCATACACTTTAATCTCTTCGCTGTCATATTTTACCTCTCCTATGGGAATCTTCCAGTCAAAGGAAAACAAATCAATTGCCGCAAAAGGATATACTAACCACCCGGAAAGGATTACATTTCTGGCAAGATAAGGAAAAACTGCAATTACACCCAGCAATAAATAAATTCCAATCTGTCTATATTGCTTTTCTTTTAGCAAAACCATGGCAGGCTTCAGAACAAGAAGAAGCATAACCGCTGCTGACAATTTAATGGTAACCGTTACTGCTAACAGCACACATAACATTCCGTAAGGTGTAATGTTTTTTTCTTTTTTTTCTTCCAATTCTATCCATGCCAACACAATATAAAACAAAAACAGCATGGCAAAATAATCAGAGGCAGGAGATACCATTTCCGTATAAATAATAGAAATATAAAACAGCATGGCTACCTTCACAAAATCCGAGACCAAAACTTTTTTTCTGCGAAATACCTGTACTACATTTAAGCCCTTCATGCACAAAATCAATGCCATAAATCCTGCCACCGTATGCATTGACTGCCCCATTAAAAATTTCAGACTGTAAAGAGCGGTCAAAACAAATGCACTGCTGTTATAAGCAAGCCTGCAGTGTAAATTGGCAAGCCCCGGTACCACTCCGTACTCTTCAATCCATCGAATTGCCTGCGCATGATACAGGCCACTGTCAAAATGAAGATATCCCCGGCTTGTTCCAAAGGCAAATAAAAGGGTAAAAAGGACTACCAGTAATCCCTTTCCTTTGGTTATTTTTTCTTTTTCACTTTTTAAGTATGACAAAAGCTGTTTTTTCCCAAAAAACAATACTATACAGCATAATAAGACCAATCCAATATTGGCATTCAATGATACCCCTGCAAACAAACTGTATATTCCTGCGTAAACAGTAGCCGTTCCCAGACCTGCATAAAATATCCCCGTCATATCTTTTATTTCATAATGAAAAACGCGATTCACAAACATCTTCATTCCAAATCCCAAAAACCAAGTTGTGATTCCAATATATATGTAACTGCATAAAACAGACAACATTCCCTTGCCCTCCTTTTTTCGACAAAAAATCCTTTTGTTTTTTCCTAGAATGTTTTATACTATTTCTATAGATGGGGTAAATTATTGATATCCTCATTTACCATCAAAACACAGGAGAAAAGACATGAACCTTCTTACAGAATTAACACAAAATAAAATATTAATTTCCGCAGCCTCCGGCTGGGTCATTGCTCAGGTTTTAAAAACAATCATCCATACATGGCTTACCAAAAGCTTTGTGGCAGAACGCATGGTGGGAGGCGGCGGTATGCCCAGTTCCCATTCCGCCACGGTTTGTGCTTTAAGTACTGCCACCGCCATTCAGTATGGTCTGGGCAGTTTTGAATTTGCCATCGCTGCCATTTTTTCATTGGTTGTTATGTATGATGCCATAGGTGTCCGTCAGGAAGCCGGTAAACAGGCGAAAGTTCTGAACGACATGATTGAGCTTTTTACTCACATGGGTAAGGATATAGATATCGAAAAACAACTCAAAGAATTTATCGGTCACACACCCTTACAGGTCTTCTGCGGAGCTGTCCTTGGTATTATTACCGCCTTTGTCATCATGTAATATTTCTTACTTTAGATAATATAAATCGCAGTACAACAATTCCCGGATTTTTACCTTCGTGTTTAAATCCGGATTCTTTTTTATCAGGTCTTCCATCAGCATTTCTGCCTGTTCCATTCGGGATGTATACACATAGATTTCTTTTGCCTTCTGAAGTTTTTCATCCTCAAGAAAGGCATCATTTTGAAGATTTACAAAATAAATCTCTTTATATTGCATCAGTTCTTCTGCTTCATCCCATATCATCCAGACGTTATTGGGATTATATAAATATACAATGGTACTTTCTTCATGCTCTTTCGCCCATTGCACATTTTCCAAATCATCAGAGTACAAAAACTGCACTTTTCCTCCCAGAAAGGAGACCACCTGCAATATCAGCGCAGCAGTCACTAACATACCTGCCGCTGCCACTGCAAGCTTTTCTGTCTGAAAACTTCTGTTTTTTGGACTTCTCCTTTTTTCAATGGTTACCCAAAAATCATTTCCTAAATAAAAGACAGATGCCACCATCAATAACATACAAAAACCATATACCGGTAATTCATAGCGGTTTGCTTCTTCTGCATTTAATAAAGCTGTTTTTGCCACTACAAAAAAATACCCTAAGGTTACAAATCCAATTTGAACCAAGCCCTGATTTTTATAGAAAAATTCTTTCAGCTGCTCTTTTTTTGCATTTCTATTCTGATAAAATTTTGTAATTGTCAAAAGTAAAACAATCAGAAGCCCCAGCCACAAGCCGCCTCCAAATACGGATTGATTCATCAGTTCTGTAAAAAATTCCAACCTCTCTATGGTATTTCCCAAGTCAAAAAAAGCACCTGTAGCTTCCGTTCCCCGGTATCCTCTGAATATATGGCTAAGACATGACGGATAATAAATGACAGCTGCCAGCATTCCTGAACATATCACACTTCCATAAAGTACACTGGTTTTCAAATCCTTCTTAACCCACCAATGATACAGGCAATTATAGGCCGCCAGGAAAAATAAAAATACAGCATAATAATAATGTGTCAAAAATCCCAGCAGAACCAGCAGAAACAATCCCAAAGAATTTTTCACTGTCAGCCGGATTCCCTTTTCCCATACCGGTACATGCCATGCAATAAGCAAAAAACACCACAAGGAAAGTAACATATACATACGGATAAAGGTAATCCCACTCAATACTCCTGTCTGAAAACCAAATAAAAGGCAGGTAATCATGGTCAGAGTTTTATTTTCATGAAATACGTGATATGCAACATACCACAATACCATATAACAAAGAGCAAAGAAAAACAGATTCAGCCCCAATCCAAACCATTTAGAAAAAATTCCGGGAAACAAGGAACAAACTGTATGTAATATCATATAGTATAATGGCGGATGTACGTCAAAACTCTGCATAGTTTTCACCATACCATAACGAAATCCTTCCCCATTTTGCACCTGAAATTCGCTTTTTATTTCTGCTACATCTTTCCACTGCCGATCTCCCGGGGCCAGACCATAGGTTACATTTGAAGAATAATATGAATAATATTCATCATAGTGAAATCCCTGCTTTTGAATACAAAAATATGATGCTACAACAAGTTGCAACATCATAATTGCTATCATAAGGCAAACCCATTTTTTATTTCCTTTTTCCAAAGACTGCTTCATAACATTCTCCCTATGATACTTTATACCAATGTTTTCATATACTCTTTAATTGCCTCTTCCCAGCTTGCAAACAGATATCCATTGGTCATCTTAAACATGTAATTTTCCAAAACGGAATTGGCAGGTCTTTTGGCCTGCTGAGGATACTCTGCCAGATACTGCTCTGAGGTTACCTCTTCCACTTCCATATCTTTTCCTGCAATTCTGAAAACCTCTTTGGCAAAATCTGCCCAAGAACACTGTCCTTCGCAGGTAGCATGGAACAAACCATAATTATCACTAAAAAGTAAAGAATCGATTCCCTTTGTCAATTCCAAAGCACTGGTAGGAGTCCCTATCTGGTCACACACCACCCGCACTTTACTGTTATTTTCTGCAATTCGAAGCATGGTTTTTGCAAAATTTTTTCCATCGCCATAGAGCCACGCCGTACGAAGAATAAAATGTCTGTGACAAAGTTCTTTTACCATTCTTTCTGCCGCTTCTTTGGTAGCACCATACACACTTCTCGGACCCGTAGGATCTGTTTCGTAGTAAGCACCCTGCTTGGTGCCGTCAAAAACATAATCGGTAGAAACATGTATAAACTTTGCTCCGGTTTCCTCTGCTGCAATTGCTAAATTTCTCGGACCAATGGTATTTACCTTAAATGCCAGATCACGGTTGGTTTCACAGGCATCTACTGCCGTATAAGCCGCACAGTTTATAATAGCATACGGATTTACTTCCTTCGCCAATGCCATAACTGCATCAATATTGGAAATATCCAGCTGCTCCACATCTGTATTTACAAAACGAATTTCCTCTCTATCGGCATAAAATTGATTTACAGCTCTTCCCAGCTGACCGTTACATCCTGTTACAATGATTCTCTTTTCCATATGAACAGCTCCTCTGATTTTATATTTAAAAATTCCTCTTCTCTTGTATAATACCCTCATTTTAACATCACTGTCTCCTTTTTTCAAGATAGCGGTTTCCCGTTTTCTTACCTTTCATCACGTGTTTTCCCTTTTTATAGATGACGAATCCGTATTTGTATGCTATAATCTGGATGTTTGGAGCTGTCCCATGAAAACCTGCTTTTTAAAAAGGCGGAGATATGTGGCAGCCCATAGTACTGTTTTCGGGGGCAAAACAGAGATTTTAAAGAAAGAGAGAAGAAACATGAAGAAACTAAGTGTATTGTTATTAATTGCTTTTTCTTCTGCCCTTCTTATGACAGGTTGTGGCAAAGAAGAAGAACCGGAAGTCATTCAGGAAGCTATCGTAAACGAAATCGTTGATGAACCTGAAGAAACACCGGAAGAAGAACCGGAAGAAACAAATGAGGACTTACCGCCGGAAGAAGGTATGGTAAGAAGCCGATTAACAAATGAATGGGTAAGTGAAGAAGTTGGTGCCTTAAGACCGCTGGCAGTTATGGTTCCTAACGACAAATCCACACTTCCACAGTATAATCTTGCAAATGCGGATATTCTTTACGAATGTCTGGTAGAGGGTGAGATCACACGTTTAATGGCTGTTTTTGGAGATTGGACCGAATTGGAACGTGTCGGTAATATCAGAAGCTGTCGTGACTATTTTATTTACTGGGCTTTTGAATGGGATGCCATCTACATCCATGCAGGCGGACCTTTCTATATTGATGAGGTTGTAGGACGTAAAGATACCCATAATATCAATGCCTTAACCGCTCCAAGCGGGGTATTCTATCGTACAACAGACCGTTCTGCACCACAGAACTTATATTTAGACGGTAATGATGTTTATGAAGAAGCGAATCGTTTAGGTTACCCGTTAGAAATCAGAGAAGACTACGCAGACAGTGTACATTTCCAGTTTGCAACCAAATCAGAACCTAATACTTTAGAACAGTATACCGATTCTGCTGCTGCCACCAAAATTGATTTAGCAAATGCTTATCCTGTCACCAAAACATGGTTTGAGTATAATGCAGAGGACGGTTTATATTACAGATTCCAGAAACCCTCCGGCGGGGCTCATATGGATGCTGCAACCAACACCCAGTTAGCATTTAAAAACGTATTAATCCAGTTTACATATCATGAAGTACGTGATGCCAAAGGCTACCTTGCCTTCCAGTGTATTGACAGCACCAGAGATGGCTGGTATTTTACTAACGGACGGGGAATCCATGTAACCTGGGAAAAATCTTCTGATTATGGAACTACTCATTATTATGATGATAACGGAAATGAAATCTTATTAAATACCGGAAAGACCATGATTTGCGTTGTAGAAGATGGAGATACCTTCACTTTCGAAGATTAAATCCGATGGATTCTTACCTTAAAATTATTTAAACAATCAAATAAACAGCATTATGCAGCAGAAAAACTTTCTGAATGCATAATGCTGTTTTTATATCCTTTCAAAATGGCTTATTTTATCTTGAACCCAGACCAAGTCTGTTAAGCGCAGAGAAAATTGCTCTCACAGAAGCTTTGGTAATATTGCTGCTGACACCAACCCCATAAGTTACATGTCCGGAGTTGGAATCTAACAAATGAATATAGGCAGCCGCCTGAGAATTGGAACCGGATTGCAGTGCATGTTCTTCATAATCCAAAATTTTAATATCCAAATCCAAATTCTGATGAAGTCCTCTTTTCACTGCATCAATCGGTCCGTTTCCAACTGCTTCAAAGCTTCTTTCTATCCCATGGTCTGTATAGAATACTTCAATGGAAGTTTCAAAGGTTTTTCCTTCTCCGCTCATATCTGTTACATGCATACGTCTGAAATGCAATGGTTCTTTCTGTTCCAGATATTCCTTTCTGAACTGTTCCATAATCTCTTCCGGAGATACCTCACCCTTAACTTCTGATACCTTCTGAATCACATTGGCAAATTCCTTGTGCATAGCTTTGGGAAGCTTGAACCCAAAATAAGTGTCCATAATAAAGGCAACTCCGCCTTTGCCGGACTGGGAATTAATACGAACAATGGGCTCATATTCCCGCCCAATATCTGCCGGGTCAATAGGCAGATAGGGAACCTGCCAATACTGGTTCTGCCTCTCTTTCATGGCCTTTATCCCTTTATTAATGGCATCCTGATGAGAACCTGAAAAAGCAGTAAATACCAGTTTTCCCGCATAAGGATGTCTGGGATGAATGGGCATTTTACAACATCTTTCATAGATTTCAATAATTTCATTGATATGCTCTATCTTCAGCTTCGGATCAATCCCTTGTGAAAACATGTTATATGCAATATTTAAAATATCTACATTTCCTGTTCTTTCCCCATTTCCAAATAAAGTTCCTTCCACACGGTCTGCACCGGCAAGCATTGCCAGCTCTGCTCCCGCTACCCCTGTACCACGGTCATTATGAGGATGAACACTTAAAATAATGCTTTCTCTGTCTTCAAAATGGTGATTCATCCACTCTATCTGATCTGCATATACATTCGGTGTATTCATTTCCACGGTAGATGGCAGATTAATGATCATCGGGTTATCTTTGGTTGCTCCCCAGGTTTTTTGGACCGCAGTACAGATTTCAAGTGCAAAATCTACTTCTGTCCCGGTAAAACTTTCCGGTGAGTATTCAAGAATAATCTTACCATCAAATTTTTCGGCTCTTTCTTTTACCATCTTGGTTCCTTGTACTGCAATGTCTATAATTTCCTCTTTTGACATAGAAAACACCACGTCCCGCTGTAAAGTGGATGTAGAATTATAAATATGTACAATGGCCTGTTTGCATCCCTGTATTGACTCAAAAGTACGATCGATTAGTTCTTCTCTGCACTGAGTCAATACCTGAACCTTAACATCATCAGGAATCATATTGCCATCAATTAATTTTCTTAAAAAATCAAATTCTATCTGACTGGCTGCAGGAAATCCGATTTCTATTTCTTTAAATCCAAGCTTTACCAGATACTGGAACATTTCTATTTTTTCATGAACCTGCATCGGCTCAATCAATGCCTGATTTCCATCCCTCAAATCTACACTGCACCATATAGGCGCTTTCTCAATTTCTTTTTGGGGCCATTTTCTTTCAGGATACTCCAATACCGGATTTTTTCTGTAACGATTATAATTCAACATCTTTCACTCCTCATTTCTCTATTTTCCATCCTGCATATAAAAGAACCCCACCTGTACACACAGGCAGGGCAACATTTACTCTCCAAGACCGCTTTCTACGGCATTTATCAACGACTGCAATGCTTGTTCTTCATCTTCTCCATCGCAGATAAATTCAATTTCATCACCACATTTTATACACGCACCTAATACACTAAGAACACTCTTGGCATTGGCCGTATTTCCCCTGTATGTAAAAGTAATCAATGATTTGTATCGCATTGCTTCCTTACATAGGATTCCGGCCGGTCTCAAGTGTAATCCTGTTGGGTTTTTGATAACTACCTTCTGGCTTACCATATTCCCACACCTCCTGTTTTTTGCTCCATATTATCTTTCGCTGTCTCTATGATAGCACGGAACTTAAGTTTCCTCAAGTCTTTCTTACAGCATAGTATTCTGAATCAAATCCGCTAATCTATGAGCTTCTTCTTCAATAATCTGCTGGTCTTTTCCTTCAATCATAACCCGAACCTTAGGCTCTGTGCCGGATGGTCTGATTAACACTCTTCCTTCCCCGGCAAACTTTGCTTCCAGCTCTTCAATTGCTTTTGCAATTTCAGGATATTCCATATATTTGTCTTTTTTATGGGTAGGAACTTTGGCATTTACCAGTGCCTGAGGCATAACATTCATAATACTTGCCAATTCAGACAAGGGCTTTCCGGTATCTACCATAACCTGTAAAAGATGTAAGGCACTTAAAAGTCCATCCCCGGTTGTATTTTCTTCCAGAAATATAACATGACCGGACTGCTCACCCCCCAGACTGGCATCTACTTCACGCATTCTCTCTAATACATATCGGTCTCCCACCTTGGTCTGTTCAATGGTAAGTCCCTGTTCCTTCGCCATAAGATAAAATCCTAAATTGCTCATAACTGTAGCAACAATTGTATCCTGTTTCAATTTTCCCTGATTCTTCATATGATTTCCAATAATGGCCATAATCTGGTCTCCATCAATCATATTACCTTTTTCATCCACCGCAAGCATTCTATCTGCATCACCATCAAACGCAAGACCGATATTGGCTTTTTCAAACACAACTCTTGCCTGCAATTCCTGCATATGGGTAGAACCACAATTGGCATTAATATTCGTACCATCAGGATTGTTATGAATGGCAATAATCTGTCCCCCTAAATCTTTCAGCGCCTCCACTGAAGTATAAAAACTGGCACCTTCCGCACAATCCACTACAATTTTTAATTCTCTTAAATCCACCGGCACAGACTGTACCGCGTGATTAATATATTCTTCTCTGGCATCATTACGGTATTTAATTTTTCCCACACCGGAACCGGTAGGGAATTTTACTCCTGCCATATTGTTCTTAATCAGGGCTTCTATTTCATCTTCTAATTCATCAGATAATTTGTATCCATCTCCATTGAAGAATTTTATCCCATTAAACTCTACAGGATTGTGGGAAGCAGAAATCACTACACCTGCATCCACTTTATATTTCTTTGTCAGATAAGCTACCGCCGGTGTGGGAATCACCCCTACATAAACTGCATTTGCTCCTACACTGCAGACTCCTGCCATTAAGGCATTTGCCAGCATATCACCGGAAATTCTGGTGTCACACCCTACCATAATGGTGGGTTTGTGATTGGTTTCTTTAGTCAATACATAAGCTCCGGCCTGCCCTAACTGCATCGCCATTAAGGGAGTTAATTCTTCGTTTGCGATTCCTCTTACACCATCTGTACCAAATAATCTTGCCATATACTCCTCCATATTTTTCTATTTTTCAGAAATCTTAACTTCAACCAAAACACTTTCTTCCTGCCAGATTCCTTCCGGCATATCCAATTTCAATTCTATTTCATGGATTCCGGTATCTGTCTTAGAAGAATCTTTTGCATCTATATAAGACTGAATATCTATTTCTGCCTTTATATCTTCTTCTTTAAAATCAGCTCTTTGGGACACATAACCTGTAACTTTAACCAAATATTCCTTTTCTTCCTCTTTTAATTTTGCTTCCAATCCCTCAGGAATATTTATAAAATGAATCTGTTCCTCTGCAATCTTTACTTCCTGTGTAAAGGTTTCTTCAATTACAGCTGTTGCCGTTACTTTTCCATCATAAGAGGCATCTGCCAGAATAACATTTTCCGGCAAATATTCTTTCACATCCAAAGTAACTGTTACGTTTTCTTTTACATCCTGGATATCAATCGGTTCTGTAATTTCTAACTGTCTCATTGTACGCAAAACAGAACTCTTTGCTGCCACCAATACACCAGATGGCTCACTTAGGATTTCGCCGGTATAAGAATACCCTTCCAAAGCCTCTCCCTTTACCGTATAGGATAAAGGAATTTCTTTGGTAGCAAGAATCGATGCCACACACTGCACTTCCTCAATGCTGGTAGTAAGACGGCTGTCATTAATTTTATTTCCCTGTGCATCATACAATTCTACCGGAAGTATCATACTGACATCTTCCGTAGCCTGAGCCAGGTCAAAATTTACAACAGCTTTCTCCACCAAAGCAACTGCAGACTCCGGACCGGATATTCTCAATGCATTCTGCTCCGTCGATATTTTTCCTAAAATATAACCTTCTTCCGGCTGATTCTTAGTTGCCACTTCCAGTTTTTTCTGTACTCTGGTAATATTTTCTACATTTACTTCTACATAAGTATCCGTAGAACGTATGCTCTCAATCTTACTTCCGCTGGTCTTTAACGTGGATAATTTAATGGGAATTCTGTTATCCGCATCTAATTCGTTCAAGTCTGCAGTAGCCACAATATTTGATGCTGTAAAATTGTCCATTACAGAACGATTTCCACGTACTCTTACTGTGATTTCATCTGAACGATTTGCTACCTCTACATATTTTCCTGCAGCAGTCATCAGATTGGTATTTAAAATCTGCACCACCACTGAATAGTCCTTGCTTTGATATGGGTCATTGATATTAATAGATATCATCCATAGACCTGCTGCAAATAGTACAGCAATAATCTTCAGCTTAAGATTGTTTGTTATTTTCTCTTTCATACTGTCTCCTATTTGCTTTTTGCTCTGCTTAAATTCAAAATCCGTTTTTTCTTTTCTTCTGTAGGTTTCTTCTGAATTTTTTGCAGCTGACTTTCAATATCCTCTGCCTTCAGATTCCGCATTAATTCTCCCTTATATGCAATACTGATTTTTCCGGTCTCTTCTGAAACAATCAAAGTCATGGCATCCGTAGCTTCTGAAATACCTACCCCGGCTCTGTGTCTGGTGCCAAGTTCTTTGCTTAAGTGCATATTATCAGACAAAGGCAGATAACAGGTTGCTGAACTGATACGATTTCCACATATCATAACAGCACCATCATGCAGCGGTGTATTATGCTCAAAAATATTAATCAGCAGCTGACTGCTGACTACAGCATCTATTTCAATCCCTGTGTTTTCATATTCCGTCATTAAATCATCCTGGGCAACTACAATTAATGCTCCGGTTTTTACCTTACTCATTTCTACACAGGCTTTTGTAATCTCCTTTATTGTGCGGTCCGAAAAAAGTCCTTCTTCCGTACGATTAAATTCACTGGGAAGAAATGCACCAAAAAAATTCTTTTTTCCTAATGTTTCCAATGCTCTTCTTAATTCCGGCTGCAGCACAACAATCACCGCAATCATGCCAATATACACAACATTTTGGGCAATCCAGATAATCGTATTCATTTCCAATACTACAGCAATGACAAACATTACCATAATAGAAACAATACCTTTCATCAAAAACCATGCTCTGGTATTGCGCAGCCAAAGCAATATATGATATATCACAAATGAGATTATCAAAATTTCCAAGATATCCACAAATCCCGGTTTCGGAATGTATAAATTCGTTATATTACTGTCTAAATAAGATAAAATTTGTTCCATTTATTGTTTGCCCTGTCTTACTTTACTTTTTTATTTCTTCCTTTTTTACTGTCGTACGGGACACACCGTTTGAAGTCTTAATGGTACTTACGCGTTTTTCCTGTCTTGCCGGCGTTTTTCGCTGTTGCTTGTTAATTCTCTTTACTTTCTTTTCCGGAGTTGCCACAACATTTTTCGGCACAGCTTTTACATAATAATAATACTCATCATCTTCAAACTGAACCCTTTCCGTTCTCGCATAATCCACATTAAATTCCAAAAATTGAATCACCATGCACACAAAAAATGAAGCAATGCTGCCAAAAACGATAGATATCACTGAAAAACCTGTTTCCAAAACAAATTCACAAATCAATAATAAAATTGCCGACAGTGTCAGACCACTGATAGTCGCAATCGTCCAGGCATAGTCCACGGAAAGTCTTCGAACACAATATACCAAAAACAGTGCCAACACAAAAACAGCGATTGTGACAAGCATTGCCTTGTTATCCAAAATCCCATCCAACATAAGCTTAAATTTTTGTGAACCGGTTTCTGCATCCATGGCGGAAAAAATCGTTACATTATCATTCATAAATTTCACCATGTAATATGCCACCACGCCACAGCTTAAAGATACTGCCGATACCGGAGTTCCTAACAATCCCATGGCCACCGGCATTACATAAGGTACCTTAAGCAGAAACAAGAGGGGAACCAAAAGCACGACCGCTGTATCTTTCGGTACAAACCGAAAATATAGAAGAAACATCACTAAAAAAACAGCAGCCACCACTGCCCCGCACTCCATGGCCAGTGAAAAGGAATGCAGTAATACCCAGACAGCCGATATCAGCACAATAAAATTTTGCGGCATAAAAGAACACATCAGTGCAACCACAATTACCATTACCGGATTCTTTAATAATGTCATATATCCCATGGAAGAATTTATCACCACAAGCACAACAAATGCCATTACACATTTGATACATGGATTTACATAAATATCAAATCTTGCATAAAATCTTTTTAAATATTCTCGTATTTCTAATAAACCAGTCATGGATACATCCTTTCGGTTTTTATTCTTTTTCTTCATACATATGAGATAATTTTTTCAAATTCCCATAGTAGACCCTTGTACTTTGCAATGCCTTATTGTAACGATACAAAGATGTCACATATGTAAACAGCAAAGTAACACTTAAAAAAATCAAATAAATCAGGATTACACTTTTAGCGAAGTCAAACATATCCATCTTATAAATATCCTTCATAAACACCTCAAAATCATAAAGAATATATAATGCAAATAAGATGGCAAATGCTATCGTTGAAGCAATCACGGTTTTCAACATTTGCATACTGACATAATCGCTTTTAAAAAATCCAACTATCTTTTTATTTTTTTTGTGTCCGTCTTTTTCATAGGCTGCCATTCTGGTCATCAATTTAATCCGTTCTTCATTTACCATAAATAAGTTTACCTTTCTTACTTAACCTATTTATCTAAAAAACGCATTCTTGCGCCATCATGCACATCTTTCTTAGGCGGTACATAAGCCGTTGGTGTCTTTCCCATAGCTGTCTGAAAAGAATTTGTCATTTCATTCGTACATTCTGTACAGAACCTTCCGCTTCGAATCATCTTTCCGCATTTTTCACATGCAATTCCCATAGGAGAATCTGCGGACAATACCAGTCGCTCTTCTCTCAGCCATTGCTGAATCTGGTTTAAGCTTACATCACAAGCTTCCGACACCTCACGCATCCCACATCTGACGTTTTCCTGTACATACTTTTTTACTTCCTGAAACTTTGCTTCTTCTGCTTCACGACAATTCGGGCAAAGAATCGGTCCCATTACATAATTAAAAATTCTCCTGCATTTTCTGCAATTTTTTACGTTCATGCCACAACCTCCATCCTTCTTCTATCTTCCATAGCCAATCGATACCGTTATAAAATATATGTTCACAATTCCCGCTTCTTTACATACTCTTGCCACAGCATCTATGGTACTCCCCGTAGTATAGATATCATCAATGATTATAATTGATTTTAATTTTACATCATTTGTACCTAATTTGAAAGCCTTTTTCAAATTATTTTGTCTGTCACTGCCATCTATCGTCTTCATAGGTCTGGTATATCTTGTTCTCAGCACCAGATTCTTTAATACCGGAATCTTCCACAACTTTCCCAATTCTTTGGCTATGATTTCTGCCTGATTGTATCCCCGTTCCTTTTGTTTTCGTCTGTGCAAAGGTACCGGTACTAATGCTTCCGGCTGCCACAGTTTCCTCTGTATTTCAAACTGCTTTGCCATATTTTTGGCATAAAACCTTGCATATTCCATGCGCCCCGCATATTTAAACCGGTATAACGAAGTTCGGATATACTCATAAGAAAATAATGCCCTCCCCTGTTTGTAATCATGTTTCTTTTTTTGGCAGTCAAAACAATATTCCTTTTCTTCTTTTACAGGTTTCCCGCAGCAATAGCAGACATTCCCTTTTATATATTGTATTTTCTTTTTACACTCTGAACAGATTTCCTGTGTTCCGAAAGGAAGCACCGTATCACATACCGCACATCTGGAAGGAAATACAAATTCCAACAATAGCTTTAAATTCACAAAATTCCTTTCACTTCTCTGATTCGTTTTCTCAATCCTGTATAACGCATATTCTCCTGATTGTTTGCAATCATTTCCCCAATGGTTTCTTTACTTCCCAAAATGGTGAGACAGTTTCTTGCTCTTGTAACCCCCGTGTAAAGCAAGTTCCTGTTAAATAATTGTTTCGGACCTGATAACAGCGGCATCACCACCGCAGGATATTCACTCCCTTGTGATTTATGAATCGTAATGGCATATGCCAGTTCTAATTCATCCAATCCGGAAAAAGGATAAGTCACCTGACGCAAATCATCAAATTCCACCACCAAAGTCTGATTATATTCATGGATTTCCTTCACCCTACCCATATCTCCGTTGAATACTCCTACTCCTTTATCAATCGGAATATTATATTTGCTCACAATTTCCCATTCCAACTGATAGTTATTTCGGATTTGCATCACTTTATCGCCTACCCTGAAAATAGTATCTCCATATATATGTTCCTTTTTATCCTTTTCCTGAGGATTCAGATATTTCTGCAAAATCTGATTTAGGTTTCCAACTCCCAAATTTCCTTTCCGCATAGGAGTCAGCACTTGAATTTCAAATGGCGAAATCTGACAGTAACCGGGTAATTTTTCTTGTATCAGCTGAATCATATGCTTGTAAATCACATTTACCTCTTTTCGTTCCAGAAAAAAGAAATCCCTGCTCTTATTCTTTAGTTCCAACATTTCTCCTTTATGAATTTTATGAGCATTTACCACGATATCACTGTCTCTTGCCTGCCGAAAAATCTTCTGCAGGCTTACTTTAGAAAAAACCTCGCTGGAAATAATATCCTGCAGCACCTGTCCCGGTCCCACACTGGGCAGCTGATTTACATCTCCTACAAGAATCAGTCTTGTTCCCGGTGCTATGGCTTTTAGCAGCGACTGAAAAAGATGGATATCAACCATGGACGTTTCATCAATGATCACCACATCTGCTTCCAGAGGATTTTCCTGATTTCTCGAAAAATTCGCTCTTTTTCCATCTTCTTCTAATCCGCCATTTAATTCCAGCATTCTATGAATCGTCCGTGCTTCAAAACCGGTAGCTTCCGTCATTCGCTTTGCCGCCCGTCCGGTTGGGGCTGCAAGAAAAATGTCCAACCCTTCCCTTTCAAAATAACGAATGATCATATTAATGGTGGTAGTTTTTCCGGTTCCTGGTCCGCCGGTTAAAAGAAATACACCATGGAGTACAGATTCTACCACTGCTTTTCTCTGTAGTTCATCCAGTTCCAGTTGCAGATTCTGCTCCAATTTTACCACTTTCTTCTCTATCTGTATGCGAAACTCTTCTTCCTGTTCTTTTTCTTCTTCTGTTGGGAAATATTCTACTGCCTCGTCAATATCCAAAAGCATTCTGGCACAGTTCAGTTCTCCGTAATAATAAGAATATGCATATACGTATACTCTTTCTTCTTCCATTTTTATAACTACCTTTTTGTCCATTGCCAAATTGGTAAGCTGTACTTCAATTACATCCTGTGGAATTTGCAGCATCATGGATGTATTTCTTAGTAAAATTTCTTTCGGCAGATAAACATGACCTTCCCCACTTGCTAAAAGCAGAGTATACAAAATACCACTTCGGATTCTGAAATCAGAATCCGTCCTGATACCGATTCTGGCGGCTATCTCATCTGCCATTTTAAATCCAATCCCATGAATATCTTCTGCCAGCTGGTACGGATTTTCTTTCATAACCTGATATAATTTCATTCCGTAGGTATCATAGATTTTTACAGACAGGGCATTGCTGATACCATACTGCTGCAAAAAAAGCATCGCTTCCCGCATCCCTCTTTTTTCTTCCATCTGTTGGCTGATTTCTCTTGCAATTCTTTCACTGATTCCTTTGACCTCAATCAGCCTCTCCGGTTCCTCTTCTATAATCCGGAAGGTATCTTCTTTGAATTTTTTTACCATTCTTTTCGCCAACGCAGGACCCACACCTTTAATAGCACCGCTTCCCAGATACCTTTCCATACTATCTGCATCGCTGGGAGGTACAATTTTATAAGAAGTTACTTTAATCTGGCTTCCATAAACGGCATGGGAAACCTCTTCGCCGGAAATCTGTATATTATCTCCCTGGTCAATCTGTCCCAATGTGCCTACACAGGTTATTTCATCTCCTTCACTCACCAGAATGAATACGGTATATCCATTTTCAGGTTTTCGATAAATAATATGATCTACATATCCTGTTATTTCCATAACGACTCCCTTACATTTATCTTTCTCAATTAGATTGATCCTTTTTTGACATTACGTCAATCCATACAAAAACTTCCCTTTCCATACTATGAAAAAAGAACAACATTACGCACAATTTAAAGCAACTTTGAGCTCCTCCCCAAATAAAGCTTTTTGTGCATAATGCTGTCCACTGCCTTCTGTAAATTATTATTACCGACTATTATAAACCATAATTTCTTTTCATTTGTTCATACAATGCCTGTGCGATCCCAAGCCCCTGTGTCTCGGTCGATTGCTGGGTTAACTCCTGCAAAGCAGAATCCTTGAAATAATCTACCAAAGCCGTACCGGTGCCGGAAGCAGATTCCTCTTTTATTACGGTTTTCTCCATCTGTTTGAATACCTGTTCCATGAAATATGCTTCAAACTGTTTACAGACATCCATAAGTTCATCATCCGTTGCTCCTGAATAATCCTTAGACACCGTATCCTGCAATTTTTTACTGCTGATACTTTCTGTCTGCTGATTCAAATATTCTGTATAAACATTGCTCAATCCTGAGATATCCATCTTCTTTTCCTCACATAAGTAAAAATCCATCTTAGTTCTTTGAATTTAAATAGCAGTTTTCCCCACTATCTCTTCAACTGGTTTGCCTGCTGCAGCATTTCATCTGTAGTTGTAATGGCCTTTGAATTCATTTCATATGCTCTCTGAGCAATGATCAGATTTACCATTTCGTCTGCTACCTGCACACTGGAACCTTCCAGATACCCCTGTACGATTTCACTTTTCTTAACATTATTATTTGTAGCTTCATTGATTGCCGCACCACTGGCCGGTGAAACGGCATACATTGTACTATCAATCTTTTCCAAGCCGGAAGGATTGGTAAACTGGAACAATCCAATCTGCACTCCAATAGGCTGCATGTTATTCTGCGCATCCGGGTATAATAACCGTCCCTCCGAATCCATTTCAATTTTAGAAGCTGTATATCCGGTATCTAAAATAATGGGATTTCCGGAAGTATCCAAAACCGGAAGTCCGTCTGAATTGGCTAACATCATACCATTCTGCGCCGTCGTAAATGTGAAGTTACCATTTCTTGTATAATAAGTCTCTCCATCCGCACCACGCAGAGCAAAAAAACCTTCTCCGGAAATTGCAAAAGCCGTATTACTTTCAGATGCCATAAAGCTGCCCTGTTTGAAGATAGAAGTAATCGCAGAATTCCGTACTCCTAATCCTACCTGCGCTCCTACCGGTTTATTTGCTCCATTTGCCGTTGTTGTTTTTGTCTGCAATGTCTGATAAAGCAGCGATTTAAACTCTGCCACTTCTGCTTTATATCCTGTGGTATTTACATTCGCCAGATTATTGGCAATGGTATCTACATTTGTCTGCTGAGCATTCATACCTGTTGCCGCTGTCCATAATGACCTTACCATGCTTACCTCCTATACTTATGCCAAACCGCCTTTTTTATAAACATACGTAAATAAAAAGTCTATCCGGCATTCTTTTGTTCTTTCTTTTTATTAAAAGCTTATATTATGTTCCCTAGATTTTACCCAGCTGATTTGCAGCAATTTCCAGACTGCTGTCATATGTCTGCACAATTTTCTGGTTGGTTTCATATGCTCTTGACACGGAAATCATCTCTACCATTTCCGATACCACCTGAATATTGGACATTTCCTGATATCCAGATAAGGTCTGAAAATCTGCCGCTTTTTCTTTGAAACCATCTACCGTCTGGTAATAATTTTCTCCATAATGTTCCAGATAATTATAATCTTCAAAATCCGTAATATCAAAAGCTGCCACTAAAGTATCATTCTGATAAATGTTTCCCTGCTTATCAATAGAAGCTTCCTGCAAAGGATCTAATTTAATCCTGCCGCTTTTTCCAAGTACATAATCTCCGTCTTTCGTTACCAGATACCCATCTTTATTTAACGTAAAACCTCCGTCTCTGGTATATTTGGTTGAGGTTTGTCCCGCTTTATTGGTAAATTCTATTGTGAAAAAACCATTTCCCGAAAGCGCCACATCAAAAGTATTTCCGGTTTCTCTAAGAGACCCCTGGCTGTAGTCTGTATAATTTTCTCCTATTTTAACTCCAAGACTGATTCCGCCTAAAGGTTTTACCATTCCTGCATCTGTGGTATCCTTAATTTTTAAAGCCAGAACTTCGTCAAACGCCTGACTGGTAGCTCCTTCCTTTTTGAAACCAACGGTAGATGCATTGGCCAGATTATTGGTTAACACATCCATTCTATGCTGTTCGTTAATCATGCCTGTATAGGCAGTATAAAGTCCCTTTACCATAGGTTTTCTCCTGCTCCTTATTCGTCTCTGTAACCGGATAAAAATTCTACATATTTTCCGGTACCAATGGCTACTGCCGTCATTGGTTCTTCTGCGGTCATAGTATTAATACCTGTTTTAGAACTAATCAACTCTTCCAATCCCCGAAGCAAACTTCCGCCTCCGGTTAATACAATTCCTCTGTCCGCAATATCTGCCGCCAGTTCCGGTGGCGTTTTTTCCAGCACTGTATGAATTGCTTCTACAATCTGGGAAGTGATATCTTTCAAGGCTTCTTCAGTTTCTTCGGAAGAAATCCTTACTGTTTTCGGAAGTCCGGTAACCAGATTTCTTCCTCTTACATCCAGAAAATCCGGTTCCGGCCGTTTATATGCTGAACCGATTTTAATCTTAATATCTTCTGCAGTTCTTTCTCCAATTAAAAGATTGTGTTTCTTTCTCATATAGCGGACAATGGCTTCATCAAAATCATCCCCTGCTACTTTTATGGATGCACTTACTACGGTTCCTCCCAACGAAATCACCGCAATATCAGAAGTACCGCCTCCAATATCTACAATCATGTTTCCACATGGTTTTGAAATATCAATTCCGGCTCCAATGGCCGCTGCAATGGGCTCTTCAATAATGGAAACATCTCTTGCTCCTGCCTGATAAGTTGCATCTTCTACTGCTTTCTTTTCTACTTCTGTAACCCCGCTTGGCACACATACTGCAATACGTGGTTTTCTCAAGGTTCTTCTTCCAATCGCTTTCTGAATAAAATACTTCATCATTTTTTCCGTTACGGTATAATCAGAAATTACCCCCTGACGAAGTGGTCTTACGGCCACAATATTTCCCGGAGTTCTTCCAAGCATTAATCTGGCATCTTCTCCAATGGCTTTTATCTTGTTGGTATCTCTGTCAAAAGCTACTACGGAGGGCTCTTTTAAAACCACACCTTTTCCTCTGATATAAACTAAAATACTGGCGGTTCCTAAATCAATTCCAATGTCTGTGTACTGCATCTTTCCTGCCCCTTTCTTTTCCGGATTGAAAACTGTCTTTCCCCTTAACAGTTTTCCTGTTTCTATTTCAATTTGTCATAATCATTTGTAATCGCGCAAATATACGCATACATTATAACTGAATTGTCCCGATTTTAAAAGGGTTTTCACAAAAAGTTTATAAATTATCCCGCTCCAAAATCTTCTTTACATATTTTCCCGTATAAGAACCAGGTACTTTTGCCACCTCTTCCGGCGTTCCTTTTGCTACAACAAGTCCGCCTTTATCGCCGCCTTCCGGTCCCATGTCAATAATATAATCTGCGGTTTTAATCACATCCAGATTGTGTTCAATGACCACTACCGTATTTCCGCCTTCCGTCAAACGATGCAAAATCTCAGTCAGTTTATGCACATCTGCAAAATGAAGACCGGTAGTCGGTTCATCCAAAATATAAATGGTATTTCCCGTACTTCGTTTACTAAGTTCCGCGGCAAGCTTGATTCGCTGTGCTTCTCCTCCGGAAAGAGTGGTAGAAGGCTGCCCTAACTTTACATAGGAAAGTCCTACATCATAAAGGGGTTCTATCTTTCGACGGATACTGGGAATATTTTCAAAGAAAGGCATCGCTTCCTCTACCGTCATATCCAGTACATCAAAAATACTCTTTCCTTTGTATTTTACCTCCAGTGTTTCTCTATTATAACGTTTCCCCTGACATACTTCGCAAGGCACATACACATCCGGTAAAAAATGCATCTCTATCTTAAGAATTCCATCTCCGCTGCAGGCTTCGCATCGCCCGCCTTTTACATTAAAACTAAATCTGCCTTTGCTGTATCCTTTCGCTTTTGCATCTGGGGTTGATGCAAATAAATCCCGAATCTGATCAAATACTCCTGTATAAGTAGCAGGATTAGAACGGGGGGTTCTTCCAATGGGAGACTGGTCAATATCAATTACCTTATCCAGCTGCTCTACTCCCAGAATTTTGCCGTGTTTTCCGGCAATTGTTCTGGCTCGATTTAGTTGTTTCGCCAAAGATTTGTAAAGAATCTCGTTTACAAGGGAACTTTTCCCCGAACCGGATACACCGGTAACACAGGTCATCACCCCTAACGGAATTTCCACATCTATCTTCTTCAAATTATTTTCCTGTGCTTTACACACTTTAAGCCATCCTGTGGGTCTTCTTCTGACTGCCGGTACAGGAATCTTTAATTTTCCGCTCAGGTATTGTCCCGTAACAGATTCCTCTACCTTCATAATCTCTTCTGCCGTACCTGTGGCAACCACCCGGCCGCCATGACTTCCGGCTCCCGGACCGATATCCACAATATAGTCTGCTGCAAACATGGTATCCTCATCATGTTCTACCACAATTAATGTATTTCCCATATCCCGGAGATTTTGCAGAGTTGCCAACAATTTATCGTTATCCCTCTGGTGAAGCCCGATACTGGGTTCATCCAGAATATAACACACTCCTACCAGACCGGAGCCAATCTGGGTAGCCAGTCGGATTCTCTGTGCTTCCCCACCGGAAAGACTGGCAGTTGCCCTTGCCAGAGAAAGATAATCCAGACCAACATCCATTAAAAAGCCGACTCTGGCACGAATTTCCTTTAATACCTGTTTTCCAATCATCTGCTTTGTGGCAGAAAACTCCATTCCGTTTAAAAATTCCTGAAGTTTTCCAATGGACAGATTTGTAATTTCATAAATATTCTTGTCACAGATGGTTACCGCCAAAGAAGACTTCTTTAAACGCATTCCCTTGCATTCTTTACATGGAGTAATACGCATAAAGCTTTCATATTCCTGTTTTGAGCTTTCTGAAAATGTTTCCCGGTATCTTCGCTCTACATTTTTTATCAATCCCTCAAAAGCCACCGGGTACGTTCCCTCACCCCGCTGTCCTTTATAATGCACCTTTACTTCTTTTCCTGCGGTTCCATGAAGAAGAATGTTCTGGATATTTTTCGGATATTTATCAAAAGGAGTGTCAAGGTCAAATCCATATTCTGCACATAACGCCCGCAGGATTGCATTAGTAAAACTCTTTCCATCATTGCAGGACTGCCATCCCATGACCACAATGGCTCCTTGGTTGATACTTAAACTCTTATCAGGAATCATTAATTCCTCATCAAATTCCATCTTATACCCCAGTCCAAAACATCCCGGACAGGCTCCGAAAGGATTGTTGAAAGAAAAACTTCTGGGTTCAATTTCTTCCACACTTGTACCACAATCAGGACAGGAAAAACTCTGACTGAATGTAACCGTTTCGCCTCCGATTATGTCTACCATAAGCAGCCCTTCTGTTAATTCTAAAACATTTTCAATAGAATCTGTTAATCTTCTTTGAATTTCCGGTTTTACTACCAGACGGTCTACTACAATCTCAATATTATGCTTAATATTTTTCTCTAACTTAATTTCTTCTTCCAATTCATACATGCTGCCATCAATACGGACACGCACATAGCCGCTTTTTTTTGCTTTCTCTAAAACTTTTACGTGTTCCCCTTTTCTTCCCCGGACGACCGGTGCCAGCAATTGCAGTCTGGTTCCTTCCGGCAGATTCAAGATATGATCCACCATCTGGTCTACCGATTGTCTGGCGATTTCCTTACCGCAGTCAGGACAATGAGGGGTTCCGATTCTGGCATACAGCAAACGAAAATAATCATAAATTTCCGTAACTGTTCCCACTGTGGAACGTGGATTTCGATTGGTGGATTTCTGATCAATGGAAATGGCCGGAGACAGGCCTTCAATCTTTTCTACATTGGGTTTTTCCATCTGTCCTAAAAATTGTCTTGCATAAGAAGAAATAGATTCCATATATCTTCTCTGACCTTCTGCATAAATCGTATCAAATGCCAGAGAGGATTTGCCGGAACCTGACAATCCTGTCAGAACTACGAATTCATTTCTGGGAATATCCACATCAATTCCTTTTAAATTATGTTCATTTGCTCCCCGGATTTTGATATATTCCCTGCGGGGAAGCATTTTCTTAAATTCTTCCATATTTGCTCCGCTTTCGTCTTTATTGTAACCTTTATATTATAACATGTTCTTAATTTTAAAAGTTATTCCTTCCTAAAAATAATGGTATCTTTCCCCTTTTATAAAAATATTACGACAGACTTTATTTTCCACCTGTAATTTCCTGTAAATTCTTTTTCAGTTCTATCATCTGGTCACGCAGGAATGCGGCTGTTTCGAAATCCAAATCGGCGGCTGCCTTCCGCATCTTCTTTTCCACAGATGCAATCAGCTTTTCCAATTCCTTCTTGTCCATGGATTCCGGATCTTTGGCAAATGCCACCTCTTCTTTGGCAATTTCTTTGGAAATACTGATTAAATCCCGCACTGCTTTTTTGATCGTCTGAGGGGTAATTCCATGGTCATCATTATATTTTTGCTGCAGGACACGTCGTCTTTGCGTTTCTTCTATGGCAGTTTTCATGGAGTCTGTTATCTGATCTGCATACATAATCACATGACCCTCTGCATTACGTGCTGCACGACCGATGGTCTGAATCAAGGAGGTTGCAGAACGAAGAAACCCTTCCTTGTCCGCATCCAGAATGGCTACCAGCGAAATCTCCGGAATGTCCAGTCCTTCCCTTAAAAGATTGATTCCCACTAAAACATCAAATACATCCAGACGCATATCCCGGATAATCTGTGCCCGTTCCAGGGTATCAATATCGGAATGCAGATAT
This sequence comes from uncultured Lachnospiraceae bacterium, assembly GCA_964610665.1. Classification (GTDB taxonomy): domain Bacteria; phylum Bacillota; class Clostridia; order Lachnospirales; family Lachnospiraceae; genus SFDP01. The sequence goes on along the minus strand of CAZSWC010000002.1, from coordinate 1,684 downwards.
TTTACACGAATACCCACTTCCTTCATATAATCTGTTAAATCTTCTGCCATTCGTTTTGTAAGTGTGGTTACCAAAACTTTGTTGTGGTTCTTTATTTCTTTCTTTACCTCTGAAATCAAATCATCAATCTGTCCTTCCACCGGACGCACATCGATTTCAGGATCTAAAAGTCCTGTCGGGCGAATAATCTGCTCTGTACGCAAAAGTTCATGATTAGCTTCATAATCAGAAGGTGTTGCCGACACAAACATCATTTGATCAATTTTTTGTTCAAATTCTTCAAAATTAAGAGGCCGGTTATCCAGCGCCGACGGCAGACGGAAACCATATTCTACCAAAGTGGTTTTTCTGGAACGGTCTCCCGCATACATTCCTCTTACCTGAGGAATGGTAATATGAGATTCATCCACAATAATAAGATAGTCATCACCAAAGAAATCCATCAGACAATAGGGCGTTGCCCCTTCTTCCAATCCATTCATGTGTCTGGAATAATTCTCAATCCCGGAGCAAACTCCGGTTTCCCGAAGCATTTCTACGTCAAAATTCGTTCGCTCTGAAATTCTTTGCGCTTCGATTAATTTATCTTCTCCCTTAAAAAAGCGAACCCTCTCTTCACATTCCTTTTCGATAGCATCACAGGCTTTATTTATCTTTGCCTGAGGAATTACATAATGAGAAGCCGGAAAAATTGCAATATGCTCCAAGGTTGCCTGCAATTTACCTGTCAATGGGTCCACCTGAGCAATTCGGTCTATTTCATCTCCAAAAAACTCTATCCGAATCAGGTAATCACCGCCTTGAGCCGGATAAATCTCCACCACATCACCACGTACCCGAAAACAGCCTCTTCCTAAATCCAAATCATTCCGGTTATACTGGATATCAATTAATTCTCTTAATACCTGGTCCCGGTCCTTTAACTGACCCGGTCTTAAGGATACAATCATTCCCTGATATTCCTCCGGACTTCCGATGCCATAAATACAGGACACACTGGCTACCACAATCACGTCTCGTCGTTCCGACAAAGAAGCCGTTGCGGAAAGGCGAAGCTTATCAATTTCCTCGTTAATAGCAGAATCCTTTGCAATATAAGTATCCGAAGAAGGAATATAAGCCTCCGGCTGATAATAATCATAATAGGATACAAAATACTCCACTGCATTTTCAGGGAAAAATTCTTTAAACTCAGAGTACAGCTGCCCTGCCAGGGTTTTATTATGGGCAATGATTAATGTCGGCTTGTTCAGTGCCGCTATCACATTCGCCATGGTAAAGGTCTTGCCCGAACCTGTCACCCCAAGTAAAGTCTGGAACTGATTGCCTTTTTGAAAGCCCTCTACCAGCTCTTTTATTGCCTGGGGCTGATCGCCTGTAGGCTCATAAGGAGCATGAAGTTTAAACTCCATAACACTATCTCCTTTCCAAAATTTATAGTAATATCTATCTCTATTCGCCAACGGATTGTCACTCATGCATACTCTGCAAAACGGAAAACATCTTCAAAGTAACAATTGGGTCACCTCATTCGCTCCCCCGAACTACCAGTCACATATAGATTATATGGACTATGCGAACTATATTCTCAAGATATAAAAATGGACAAATCCTACATTTATTATATCGTAGCATACCACTTAATATCCTACTACAAAATGTACGATTTGTCCATACTTTATAG
>CAZSWC010000001.1:0-124220 GCA_964610665.1 uncultured Lachnospiraceae bacterium | reverse complement strand
TGTCTGTCTGTCTGTCTGTCTGTCTGTCTGTCTGTCTGTCTGTCTGTCTGTCTGTTAAGATTGTGTTGCTACATTCAGGGAATGTCAACAACATATCCCGATAATACTCATACTGCTTTTTTCTTGCATTTATTTCTGCTGGCAAACCAATCTTTAAGTCAGTACATATCGCATCAAAATTATCCAACACGTCTACAATCCTATTTTGTACCTCAATAGTCGGTAACGGAATAGGCGTATTTTCAATCTGCGATATTGTATAATGTGCAATCGTAGCATCATGGGTTATGCTTTTTAGGTAATCACGAAACCTTGTTGAAAGAAAATAATGATACAAAAATCTGCTATTAAAGCAAGGAGCTTTCTGTATACATAACAAGTCTGCATCCTTAACATACAAAGGCTCATCATCAGGAACAATATACGGTATACCTATTGTCCCCCCTCCTGTTATCAAAATATCATCTTTATGTATTTTCCCAGACTTTGCCGCCAACTTCTCATACAATTCATTTGAAATAAATGCTTTGCCTCTCGGATTTTCCACACCGTTATAATAAGACATTACATCACTTGAACGCCAAAAGGGTACACCCTCCTTAGTCCACTCATGTTTATGTACTCGTGATGCAGAAAAAACACGTGTAATATCTCCTATCTTCTTTTGAGATGCAGACACATTAAATGTTAGCATTTTATCCCTATAAAATTCGTACTGTTTCTTACGAGCTGTAAGCTCGGCTGTAAGCTCGGCTGTAAGCTCGGCTGATAAAAACGTGAACTTGTCCAAAATATGGACTATTTCACGTTGTACCTCCTGCGGAGGTACAGGGAGCTTCACTTCGTTCAGCTTCGCTGGCGTTACCTCTATTACTTTTGTTCCATGCGCCAATTTAACCTTTTGTTTGTAAAAATGTTCTGAATGAAAATAGTACGATAGAAATTTTGCATTTTGGTTATGATGGATAATTGCTGTGTGACCACTAACAGCCACCCTTTCATTTCCAACCCATGCGATACACTTACATACATCCTCAACATTTTCACTTGTTACCGCCATAATAATATCGTTCTCTTCTGCATATCTGGCTTTCTTTTCTGCATCTTCTGAAATGAATGATATTGTTTTATCTGCAAATAAATTATAACTTGTATATATCTGACCATAATGTATGCAAGGAATACCTTTTTCTGTAAAATCTTTCTTTTGAAAACTACCACCTCTAGTAATAGTTGCAATTTCCCCCAGTGTCTTATACTCTACACCATTAGGACATAGCTTTTTTATCAATTCATCAATTCTACTCATGCATCCACCTCAATTTCCGCAATAATCTTGTCGATTTCTGCACGCAAAATTTCTTCTCTTGCTACAATCTCTCTAATTTCTTCATTGAGTTTTTTAATATCAATTTTCTCTCTGGTATCTTCCTGCTCTACATAAGAAGATACAGACAAATTGTATTCATTTTCTGCGACTTTATCATTTGATACAACAGATGCATAATGCTTAACGTCACATCTATTTGTATAGGCTTCTAAAATATTACTGATATTCTTCTCTGACAGTTTATTATTATTTGTTACCTTTATACATTCTTTGGATGCATCAATAAATAATATACTGCCCTCTGTCTTACTCTTTTTTAGTACCATAATGCAAGTTGCAATACTTGTACCAAAAAACAAATTGTCCGGGAGCTGAATAATACAATCCACATAGTTATTATCAATTAAATATCTACGGATTTTCTGCTCTGCTCCACCACGATACATAACACCCGGAAAACATACAATCGCAGCTGTACCATTTGTAGCAAGCCATGAAAGGGAGTGCATAATAAATGCAAGGTCAGCTTTGGATTTAGGAGCTAATACGCCTGCCGGTGCAAATCTCTCATCATTGATAAGCAGTGTATTATCATCTCCCTCCCACTTAATTGAATAAGGTGGATTAGATACAATTGCCTCAAATGGTTCATCATCCCAGTGTAACGGTTCTGTTAATGTATCCCCATGACCTATATTGAATTTCTCATATCCAATATCATGTAAAAACATATTGATACGGCATAAGTTGTATGTAGTAATATTGATTTCTTGACCGTAAAAACCTTGTCTCACATTTTGCTTTCCCAAAATTTTTGCAAACTTCAAAAGTAACGAACCACTACCACATGCCGGATCATAAACCTTATTAACTTCTTTCTTACCCACGATAGTAATTTTTGTGAGTAGCTCTGATACTTCCTGTGGTGTATAATATTCTCCACCACTCTTACCTGCATTTGATGCATACATACCCATCAAAAACTCATACGCATCCCCAAATGCATCAATAGTATTGTCCTGATAATCTCCAAGTTTCATATCAGCAACACCATTCAAAAGTTTTACCAACTTTTCATTTCTCTTTGCTACCGTACCGCCCAACTTATTACTGTTTACATCAATATCATCAAACAATCCCTTGAAACTTTCTTCACTTTCATGTCCCTGTGCAGAAATTTCAATATTACGAAAAACAGCTTCCAGAGTCTCATTCAGATTTTCATTGTTTGGAGCTTTTTCACGCACATTACAGAATAATTCACTAGGCAAAATAAAATATCCCTTTGACTGTATCAAGTCCTCTCTTGCCACTTCTGCATCTGCATCCGAAAGAGTAGCATAATCAAAATCATTATTACCGGCTTCTGCTTCCCCGGCATTTACGAACTTCACAAAATTTTCTGAAATGTATCTGTAAAATAACATTCCCAATACATATTGCTTAAAGTCCCATCCGTCCACACTACCTCTAAGGTCATTTGCCATATTCCATATAGTACGGTGGAGTTCTTCACGCTCCTGCTCTTTTTTATTATCTAACATTATGTGCCTCCTCAATGAAATTTCTGTGTGTATAATATGCCTATTATGATTCTACTTTTTCTTCTGTCCCATTTTCCGGACTCGGTACAATATCTAAAATTTCATCTACTGTACAATTCATTTTACGGCATATTTTTACTATGACATCCAGTGATACATTTTCATTGTGTGACAACTTTGCTAATGTTCCCTCACTTATGCCAACCAGCATCCTAAACTGTGTTTTTTTCATCCCTCTATCAATAAGCATCTTAAATAATTTGTTATAACAAACGTCCACTGTTCTTTCTCCTCTAATGACTACTGAAACTTTGTGTATTGTTACTCTCTATCCTAATATGAATGAACCTCATATTGCATCACGCCATCAATATATCCGGCATCCAATTCCGTTACCCGGTTCGCAGCCCAGTTATTAGTGCTTCTCTTATCCAGCCAGTGCAACCATTCACATTCTATTTCATATATAACCACAAAATATAACTGACACTGCAACTTACTTTTCTGCACATACTCTTTCAGCTTTTTCAAATCTTCTTTCATCCAATTAGCTGTACTCTGTGTAGTGTCACTGGTAAATTTAAGTTCCAACAACGCCACTACATCCTCCTCACGGATGGATGAGTATAAAGTATTTTCTTCAAAGTCCTCACGCATTTCTGCAATGATAATATCCGGCTTCTTTTTCATTCCCGGAAAATACTTCTCCGTGTATATCCGAAGATTATTTTCTTTCAGAAGTGATGCCAGCTTTCTACGCAGATGATAACATAGAGACATCTTCAAGCAGTCCTCATTGATTATGTATCCCTCATCAAAATCTTTCGGAATATTTTTGAGCCATATTTCTTTTATCGTTTGGTCAATTTTTTTCTTTATTTCCTCATTTACCAATGGCTTCTCCTCCAGTATAAACATCCATCTAGGTATAAAATCCCCACTGTACAAGATTATATCACAAACCCCATAAGAATTAAATAGAAAACTGCACGTTCTTGAAGATTTCTTCATTTTCTTACATCATTCAATCCTGATGTTAATACCTCTACGGTATTACACCCATCCTGAATGATAAGAAACGCCACCCCTTCCTCCATATTCACATAATTTCTCACGTTTTTTCTCGTCCACCCCTACGATTTTTCGGCTAATATATGAGGGTGTCTTTTCTTCACAATACAAGAGCAAGTTTCGCCTTGTAGTCCAAATTTCATTTGAACACAGGCATAACTTGTTGGGGATTACGTTTCCCCAAGCCCTCGTTTGGTGTCCTACGGACACATATTTTTTTTACCATACGAAAGGGGGCTTTCTCATGAGAAAAAAATATAGCACGCCAAAGCGTGACCGCTACATTCGTGCAAGGCTTACATCAGAAGAAAAAGCAGATTTTGATGAACGCCAAGCAGCCTCCGGATTATCCCAGAGTGATTTTATAAGACAAGCTGTATTTCACAGCAAAATCAATCTGACCATCCGTACCGAATGTTCCATTGACCAACTGGAACGAATGATAGCAGAATATGGAAAAATCGGAAATAATCTTAATCAGATTGCAAGACATCTGAATAAGGGTGGGACTGCCACCAGAGAAATTGTAGAAGAAGTCAGAAGTGCGGCCTTAGACCTTGCAGATTTAAAATACGAAATCCTAAAGATTGTGGGAGATGCTTATGGCAATAATTAAACATATCGCTTCCAAAAATGCAGACTATGGAGCTTGTGAAAGATACCTGATTTATAAACATGATGAATTTACCAACAAGCCCATTTTGGATGAAAACGGCAGAATGATTCTTAGGGATGAATACCTCATTGATGGCATCAACTGCTCCCCGTATACATTTGCCATTGAGTGCATCCGGCTCAACAAAAACTGCAATAAAAATCTTACCCGGAATGAAATCAAATCCCATCACTACATCCTCTCCTTCGACCCCAGAGATAGGGACGAAAACGGGCTGACTGCTGAAAAGGCACAGGCAATGGGTATGGAATTTGCTAAGAAAAACTTTCCGGGACATCAGGCTATCATCTGCACACATACAGATGGTCATAACGGCTCTGGTAACATTCATGTTCACATGGTAATCAACAGCTTGCGAATGATGGATGTGGAACGTCAGGACTTCATGGAAAGACCATGTGATTCCCTTGCCGGTAACAAACATCATGTGACCAAAGATTTCATGAATTATCTAAAGCAAGAAACTATGGATATGTGCCAGCGTGAACAGCTCTACCAAGTAGATTTGCTATCCCCTGCAAAAGTAAAAGTGACCGAAAAGGAATACTGGTCTAAGCGCAGAGGTCAACAGAAAATGGATGAGCAGAATGAGGAAGCTAAGAAGTCCGGCAAGCAGACCGATAACTCAAAATATGAAACAACTAAAGACAAGTTACGTGTTGCTATTACATCCTGCATGATGCAAGCACACTCTATGGAAGAATTTAAAGAACTGCTCCTTCAGCAATATGGAATTGTTGTAAAAGAAAGCAGAGGCAGATTTAGTTATCTGCATCCGGATCGTAACAAACCTATCACTAGCCGGATGTTGGGTACTGATTTTGAAAAAGAATTTATTGAGCGTTACATTGCTACTCATCAGCATACAGAACGCCAAGAAAATACGCATCAGAATGCAAACCGTACACGGAAGAATCCTGGCAGACAACGTACTCCTATCAGCCCGGATACCCCACGTCTCATTGTGGATTTACAAAATTGTATTAAGGCACAAGAGAACCGTTTCTATGCTCAAAAGGTCAAGATAGGGAACCTAAAAGAAATGGCAAAGACTGTATCATATCTGCAAGAGCGTGGTATCAGCTCCGTGGAAGAATTGCAGTCAATTCTATCTGATACCAGACAGCAATATGATTCTATCCATGATAATCTGAAATCGGTTGAGGACAGATTGAAGACTGTAAATAAAATGATTCATTACACTGGTCAATACTTTGCAAATAAGCAAGTATATGATGCTTACCGAAAATCTAAAGACAAGGCTTCTTTCCTCGCAGAACACCGTGCCGAAATTGCTTTATATGAAGCTGCCAAGAAACAGCTTGCCTCCATGCAAGGGGATGGTAAATTACCGTCTATGAAAGTTCTGAAAGCAGAAAAGGAAAATCTGACTGCACAGAAAAACCAGCTTTACGAAGATTACTCCATACTCAAAGCACGTATGCGTGAACTTGAAACCGTCCAGAAAAATATTGATGCTATGCTCCATCCTCATGAGCAACAGCATGACCCAAAAAGAGAAGAACGTACCTAAAAAGTTCCGGCTGTTTTCGCAGTCGGAACTTCTTCTTTACTCATCACTATTTTATCAGCCGAAGCAGAATATTATGGTTACGGTCTGCACCTTTTTTATGGTCTTTCCACAGCTCGTTTTCCCGGTCTATCTCAAAGTTATATGCACATATCGCCTCATTATATTCCATGACCTTTTTATAAAAGAACTCACGCTGTTTTACAGATACCAGCCTTATACTAATCCAATCTTCTCCGGAATCTTCTATATCACAATAATCTGCAATGTACCATACAAAAGAGTCCCATGTAATATCATCCGTTGTATGCAACCAATAACATACTTTCTGCTTACTGATTTTGTTTATACCACTGGTAAAGCCATATCCTAAATCCATTCCACTATTCCTCCAATCGTGCCATCTCTGCATTGATTCCCCGGATTTCTCTAGCGTACTTTTCTTCCTCTGCAATCAGTTCTGCCAGCTCCTTACTTATGGCAACCACATCCTGATTATCAATTTTGAGAAAGCCTTTAGCAAATACATCCGGCACTGCAAATTTCTTTGTACCCACTGGAAACTCCACAGTCAGATAACGTCCCTGATGTTCTGAAATCGTACCGGTTCCGTATTTTATATTTTTCACAGATACACCCACTATATCCGGGTACTGCATTTCTTCTTTTTTACTGCTGACCTGCTCCAGTAATATGTTTAGTTCATCCCTACGTTTGGTAAGCTCATTCCGCTTCTCTGCCATCTGCTGTCTACGCTGCTCTGGACTATTTGCTTTTGCCTTTTTACGGATAGTCATATCATAATAAAGATTATAGGTATGGGCGCAATACATAATGTCATAGGCAAGAATATTCAGCTTACCTTCCAAATCAGTAACCGGATATTCTTTCTCATCATCAATCTCTGCCTCATACTGCAACCTGTCATTTAACAAATCACACAGGGTATCATTCTGCTCTATTTCTTCCACAAGTTCCTGACACATTCTGTAATAATTATCAAGCCGGAATGTCTGACCGCTTCCAATATCATCCCCATACTCATAACACTCTGCAAATGATTTTGCTTCCGTTGACTTGAACATGAAATTATCAGCCGGTGCAATAAAGCTCAAATACATGATTACAGCACGTCTGTCCTGATCATATTTCCATTTGCCCGGTGCTGCCTTTTGTAACATCCCATTTATGGCATCAATAAATGCATCTATCTTACTCTGACGATACTTAATATCCCCACCATCTGGTGCAAGCAGTTTCTTAAACTCTGCTCTTACCCACTCCTCTGTATCCTTGTCTTGCTTACACAAAAACACAATGCCGTTACTAGGCTGTACAATACTGTTATCAATAATATTTTCAGACTTACCCATAGCTCTTTTGAACATTTCCCCAAATGCCGGTTCATCCAAATCCCAATGCCTCTGAAAATGATTTACTGCCGTCCACTTATAAATCTCATGATGTTCCGGGTCATTCAAAGTCTCATAGTTTTCTATGTAGTTATCAAGTAACTTCTGCACGTTTTCTGTATTCATGTCTGCTCTCTCCTTTGCCATATCACTTGTATAAATCCAAACGCTGTAATAATACATCCAATGCATCTGCAACGAACATACCGCCAACCATTCCACTGCTCATACCGCCATGTGCAAATTGCGGAATATGTACATACTCATCTACCCCATAAGGTATCCCAAGTTTTTGAACTTCCATCATGTACTTTTTCCTAAAGGCATCCGCTGACATAGGAAGCTCGATATAGGAAAATGTCCTTGCCATGTACGCCCAGAAAAATGGTGCGCCTCGGCTTCCCCAGTTGCAAGGCTGTGATAGAAACAACTCGTTTGCGTAATGCTGCCCCGGTTCTCCAAATTTCAAGAATGGCTTGCGCTTATCCCAACCGTCCAGTCTCATCCGTGCCTTACTTATCAGCTCATTATTCTCAACGCCCGGACAATGTTCTCCACCACCAAGCACAGCCCCCTCTAGCTGCCCCATATTAAAATCATTATACAAATGCATTGCCGTATCTTCCAAAATCTCATAGGTTTCTTTCTCATACAGCAATTCTTTTAAGCTCAATTTAATACGTGCGACTGGCATAATACAACCTCTTTCCTACTTCACTATACTTATGGTTCTCTTTTTCGGTTGATTAGGAAATTCCATAAAATGCAATGATGTTTTTGCAAATACCTTTTCCTGCTCTGACAGTGTTATTGTAACATATACCAAATCTTTTCCCTCAACATCTGTTACAAAGAACACTGAACCATTCTCCATGCCACCAACAAATTCAACAAGACCATTATCCTTCAGATAATCTACATACTTCATGGTCATACTTAGCTCTGTATTGATACCACCATCAACCATGCCGATTGTAAGCACCCCATTATGAATATCCTCTACCTGATTATGAAATCCCACCAGATTGTCTTTTTTCATAGGATTGCTTTTTTTATCTGATACATCAAACTGCTCCGGCAATACTACGGACATATTTACTGATATTCCATTTTCCCACAATTCTGCCTCGAATGGCACACTATTTTTCAATATACCCTGCACATATCCTAAGTTATCCTTTGATACACATTCAGTATGATTGCATATCGGAAGCCCACTGGTAGCTTGATAAAATGCCGGGCTTTCATCAGTGCTAAACTGCTCTATTCCTGTGCAATCTTCTACCTTATCCCCAAAAACTTTATGAAACGCATTGATTTTATCCTCATCATGCAAAATAGCAAATGCTACATTATCAAAGAACTCATCAAATCTTTCTTCAAAGAACAGCTTGTAAAAATATCCTGCCACCGTTTCCGTATCATGACCAAATGCACCACATCCCCATGCACCAAGCACTAAATTTCTATATCCATACCGTGCGGCCATGTACAGCATCCTTCGGAGTCTGTATGTCATAACATCATCCAAAGTGCTTTGCTCAACATCCTTTGCTCGTCCGTTTTTGTTTGGAGCTGGTATTGTTACTACGGACACATTGTATGGCTCTTGCAACAGCTCTCCATTCAAATCCCTAAACACACATACATCCGGTGTAATAAGCATATAATCTGAATCCAATGGATTAAGGTTATTTCTGTTATAGTTATACATTTCCTTTGCTTTTTCCGAAGCCAAAGAAAGATAAAGTGTGCTGTTTCTACACAGCGATTCTTCCTGCGCCCTTGCACCATTTAAGAACCCACCGCCCGGATGAATGGCATTAGCAAAATTCATAACAAGAGGATGTTCAAACTCATACGCAACCTGATACGAATCCCCATCTACAAGATAAAAATTAGCACCATTTGTTGCATAAAAACATCTTTCAAAAAACTCGTCCTCATCATCCTCTATCTCATTTAGTTTATCCTCATCTAATACCGATACATCATCATAAGCGTACATACCATTGATTTTAGTAAGCTCAATTCTTTTCCCATCCAGATAATAAAAACCCTGCTTTGCTATCTTCAATGTTTCTTTTGCCATTTCTGCCAATCTATAATTACCCATACCAAGCACTCCTTATCTCTACTAATCCCACATCAGAAAATCTACCACGATATGCTCACTGTCCCCACATTTTGTACATGGTATCTGTGCAAACTTTTTATACTGCTTTTCTGTATCCATCTTTACCGGTTTCATGATTGCTTTTCTGCATTTTCCACAGCGGTACTGCTTTTGAAAAGACTTATCCCCATAGGACATATTTATCTCCACACCTTGTTTTAGATGCTTACAATCCTTGCAGAAATAGACCTCATTCCGGGCATCAAATTCACAATCTGGATATTCAGCAATAAACGCTTGCGCTTCTTTTCCATATTTACCAGCTCTTACTTCCTCTTTCACTTCCTGCAGAAATGAAAAATATCGAAATCCAATCCCTTGTAAGAAGTGCGTTTCATCCCCACAGTTCATACAACGTCTTGTAAATCCATGTCCCATTCCACACACCGCCTTTACTCAAAAATGCTATCTATAAATCCAGTCAACAACTCATCATAAGTGCCACCACCAACATCCCCATCAATTACTTTCTTCTGACCATCCATGTAGGTTATCTGTAAGGAATAACTGCACCCATCACATACCTCACACATCACAATATCCATTTCATCCATTTTCAGCACACCTGACAAACCTACAAAAAATCTGTGTTTCCGATTTTCTGAAATATGCAGTGCCTCTTTATCTATACTTTTCCTGCTTTTCCCCTGATAGATAGAACGAGTTACTGTTCCATCCGGGAAAATCTCATACACAAACGTCTTTAGTTCATCAATCGTACCCGGTCCATTTTCCCACATCTTAAAACGGACTTTTTTGATTGATGCAATTATTGCTTCTGTTTCCGGATCATATAACTCAATCTCTAATGTTTCATCCTCACTAAACTCTATAAGCCGTTTATCTTCCGTTTCAATAATCAATCCTGCCTTGTCATTATAGTTATCCTCTGGGTAGATATAATCATCTACCATTCCAACATAGGCTTTCATATCAACGCAAGTAATTCTTACACGTTTTCCCATGTATTTTCGCAAAACATCATCAGTATACTTCATGCATCCATCCACACCTTTCACTATATTTTCTCATCCTTACAATTTGATTTTAATGTATATAGTGTACATTATTCCGGACTTAGACCAAACCACCCACAAAAACCAACAATTTTCTACACTTTTTACCACAAAAAGTAACAGACATATTTTTTATTCTGCCGTATAATACACTCATCAAAAGAAAAGAGGTATCCGTATGTATTCAATCGACTGGGACACAAAAGCATCCAACAACGCACACAGCTTCATTGCAGATATAGGCGATTTGCGGATTGTTCTTAAAGACCAAAGTAAATGTTGGCAGTTATATATGGGAATCCGTGTTTATTCAAAGGACGGCTCAACAAGTATGGTGCGGCCTACTGTATTAGTTACACAATTCGACAAACCATGTGATGCTGATGCTGCTAAATTACTTGCAAGTGAGTATGTAGACTGTTTCGTATCTTCCATCCTAGACAACCTATCCATCAAATAGTATATCGGTACAACAACTGCCAGTGATAAATAGCACTGGCAGTAATAAGAACACTATTTAATTAACCTGCCGTCATAATCAATTTCATAATAATTGTCTTCAAAATCATAAAGACATATTCTGTCATTCTTCATCAAAAATGCCGGTTCTACTCCCTGATACCTAACAAATATATCCCTACCAGAAAATTCCCATTTCACAGCTAAATCTTCGGAAATTCTGTATATTTCCATTTCCCCATACAAAATATAATCGTCCTCAAATGGATGCACTTCAAACATTGTTCCCAGTGGTTCAATGGAGCTTTGTTTTATGACAGACATGGTTTCCGGCTCAAAGACACACAGTACATCATTCAGCATCAGTAGCAATCCACTTTTATGATGAGCCGTGAAAGAATTAAGTGGTGTATAATATGGCACTACCATTAACACCGTCTTTATTTCTCCATTCTGTTCTATTTCAAATTCTATCGTCTTATTAAAATCCGATTCCTCGATAACCAGCACCTTATCATAAGCCTTGTTGTCGGCAGAATTAAAGGAGTAAGGGGGAGCTTCATTTATTCTGATATGATAACCTTTGAAATTATATGTTTTAAGCATAGTCCCTCCTTACATTTCTGTTCCAACTGCTAGAATTATACCATATCGCATAACAAATATATAGTGCCATTCGTCACTTGTAAGCAAAATAAATAACATTTGCTATTTTTATTCAAACCCACTATTTACAAGGGCTTTCATATTCTGCTAATATGACTATAACACACATCATGAGGTAAATAAGAATGAGCAGAAAATTAAAAGATATTACACCGATTGACAGATACATATACAGACTTGCACAAGACTTATCGCAGCCTTTTTCTCCAAAAGAATTGTTGGAAAAAGTTCAGATAGAACACCCTGAATAGAAAATGGATATGATAAAGTACAGATGCAAAAAATTCAAAAAGCAGAAGATGTTAAAGAGGACTGGTCATTTCCGCAACACACGGTACTCCTGCCTTTTGACTGAAACGGATATGGAAAATGCTACTTATGTCTTCTCGCCACCATTTGATGTGAATAAGTGCTACTTAGTAAGTGGGTTATGATATTTTGCTCAATCGTAATTTCAACTGTAAAAACTTAAAGTATTTGTAGGGATTTTTGAATATGGTTGATACAAGAATCGGATACAAAATCTGATACTGGATGTGATGGCTGATACACCATCTACAAAGTGACTCCGAGTTATGTATACCCGGATTGAGATACGATAGTTGCGTTTTTTCCCAATCAGTGCAGATAAATATTGCCACCGGGAAATTCAGATTCTTTGTAAAAATCTGCAACTCTTTTATATTGTCTGGTGCGTTAAGTTTCAAGTATCCTCCTTTCCATCCTCTGACAAATATAATAGCATACACAGCATATTTTCATCAATATTTTCCAAATAAAAAAAGCCCGGTGCAGACAGCTAAATATAAGCCATCTACACCGGGTATTTGCTAATCTATGGATACATCCTTCGATTTAACTTTGTTCTTAGGCACATTAGCCTCATTTTTCTCAACAACTGCTTGCTTTTCTTTGAGCTTTTCCATAACAGAAGACTTCCTATCAGCTTCCTTATCGTCTTTTTCTTTCTTAGAGCCATTGTTGATAATACCGTCAATCATGCCGTAATCATCTTCCAGCATTTCCTCCACTTTTGCAATGGAATTTGCCTCAACAAACTTAGCCCATGCTACTTTTTCTACACCGAATATGCCGCCTCTTTCTGCATGGTCAGTAAAGTAATCCTTACTGTCAACTACTGCTTCTGAATTGTTCTGGTTAAGAACAAAAATTTCAACACCGGCATCATACAGTTTTTCTGCAGCCTGCTCCCTAAGAGGTATCATACCGCCCCAATCATAACCGTATTGAACCATATTCTCCTGTGTGATGGTTTTGTCTGGCACTACCTCTACTGCCATTGCCTCAATCTTTTCATTCAGAACCTCATTTACGATTTCCCTAGCACTTGCTCTGTCGGCTACCGTGATGTCCTCTGCAATCAGCTCCCCTGCACGGTCTACTACAATCATGTTGGCATCCTGACCATAGGTTTCACTTTCCATCAGAAAATAGGTATTTCCCTGTACGGTAAGTTCTTCTATGGAGTGCCATGTACCATCATGTCCCTCTACGGAAAGTCCCTCTGTATCCATGCTGACAGCTATTTCCTTTGCAGTCACAAAATCAGGGACGGCAGTAAATCCATAAGAGTCTACATAGTGTGCCGTATCGACCCCATTCTCATGAAATACAATCACATCACTCACACTAAGGGAATGTCCCCTAAAGTCTGCCGGATGTTCCATGTTGAAACGGTAATAAATACTGTCTAAGGTATCCTCTGCTGTCTTTGGGGCTTCATATACCTTTTCGTAATTGTCCGGATTAACGGTAAGCCCCCTTCGGTTAAGCTCATCCATAGAAGCAAAGCTGTAATCCCTCATATTCTCATCACGCTTTAACTGATAGATGGAATAGGTTGCATCCGTCACATTCTCCTGCTCATGAATTTTCTCAACTTCTGTATCCTCTACCGGGAGTACCGCAAGATTTCCATTGATATTCATAAACATTTCCGGAGTCTGGAAGTAATCCGAAAACTTCTCTACCTGCTCCGGTGTCAGAGAACCAAAATCATATTCCGAAAGACCTACTACAAGCAAGTTACCACCCAGAATATCATAAATCTCTCCGTCCTGATCCCTTAAACAACGGTTCATAGGCATACCATTAAATTTGTGTTCATCATTACAGATGATGGCTACCTTATCCTCAAAAGGATATACTGCCTCAATGCTACCTCCCACCTCATTCTGCAAGTTTTCTAAGGTATGCTCAATCTCTTTTACATACGGTTTCTTCATAGGCTCTAACACAAGTGCCGTAATCTTTTCCGGCTCCCTTGTTTCACTGTCCCCTAACCGGTACTCATCCGGGATGTCCTCTAAGCTGCCATCAAAATACCTGTCCCATGTGACACCGGTATCTCTCATATAGCCTTTGTCCGTAAACATACCACCATCATTTATCTGGCAGTCACTACCGTAACGCTCAAAATCAATGTAATGTGCAAGTTCTCCCATCCTCTCATCCAGATTTTCCCCATACATCAATTCTGCGTAATATCTGCCTAAATCATCCTCATCCTCTACACCCGGAAGCATATCATAATTATCCAAGTTATAGGCAAGATTGATAAGACCGTCAATACCATCCTGACCAAGAGAAAGCCCGGATTCCAATACTGCCTCATACTTTTCCCTATCGCTTGCATCCAGCTCTGTAATAACACCGGCGAGATAATTTAACTTATCCAAGTTCTCATACTCGCCAAGCTGTGAAGATACACCGTAAAGGCTTGTATCATAGTCGGTTATAAAGATTTCCTCATACTCTGCACCAATACCGATTCTATCTAATACAGCTCTCATTTCCTCTTTGGATACCGGGAACTTTACCCATTCCCCTACAAGCTCTCCTTCGTTGTATTTACCAAGATTAGTAACATACGCCTCAATTAAGCCATTTTCCATAGTCCTATTCCTCCTCACTCTCAAAAATTTCAGCCGGGTATTCCAAAAGTTCAGCAAATTCCTTATCACTGCACTTCTCCAGCTTATCAATCGTGTTTTCTACCAGTTCTTTCATGTAGCCCTCACAGTGGCGCAGAAGCCATGTAAGCTCCTGCACCATTTCCTTGCGTTCCATAGATACACAAGTCCTTACCATATTGATTTCTTCCACAGTAAATTTAGCCATTAGTCCCTTGCCCCCTTATCATGTGATTTTGCTTTTTTAACATCTGCCTGTGCTATCTGTGCCTGCTTCCTACGCAGATTTTCCATGACGGATTTCTTTTTACCGGTTTCCTTTTCTGCCGGCTTTTCAGGTACAGAAAAAGACGGCTGCTCCTTTGCAACCGCCTCACGTATCGCTGGCTTCAATTCATAATCTTTCATCTGCTTTTCTGTCAGTGGCTTTTTATATTCCACATAGCCCCATGCCTGCATCTGACCACCGCAAACACTTTCTCTGGTGTCAAAATTCTGGATGTTTGCAGGCTTCCCCGGAAAAGTCCCCGGTGTCACTGGTCTTTGTGTGGAATAATAACGATACATACCGCTATCCTTATCAGGCTCTACACTTTTACTCTGATTTTCCAAAGCATTTGTTCCATCTTTTAAGGCAAAAAAGGCTTTCCGCATATCCCCGGCACTTATGTCCGGATGAGCGTAGGAACTGACATCCAAACCAGCCTCAACGCCCCTTCGGATTTCCCTCATCTGCTTATCAGAAAATTCCGGACTTGCAAAAGCAGATACATCAGCACCCTTATCCAGCCCCAGACGGATTTCTTTCATCTGACCTGCCGTATAATCAGGATTTGCATACACCTTTACGTCCAGCTGATGCCTCATACCGCTTTCAATCTCTTTCCACTGGTCAGGGGTATATAGCATCTTAGGGATACCATCATATTCAATCTGTCTTTTGGTAGCCTTTACTTCATCCGCTGTCATTACATGGTCAGTAAGTGAAATATTTTTGCCACCCACAAAGGTACTATCTACATCAATTCCCATAGCAGTCATTTCCGCTATAAACTCTTTCTGGTAATCCGGCAGTACAATGGACTCCTGCACACTTGTCCTCTCTGCCAATACTTCCGGGTTCATGCTTCTAAGATTTTCCAGCATCAGTCCGAAAGACTGTAAAATCTCATTTCTGGCATCTGCAAAGGACATATTGCCATCCCCTACCTGACCGCCATCAATCAGCTTATAATCACTGCCATACAGGGAATAGTCCCAGCTTCCGTCTGTTGCAACCTGCATGGATAAATACTTACTTTCTCCAACCACGTATGCACCAGCCTCTATGCCGTCTGAAATCTCTCCACCTCTGGCATTAAGTTCCTCTCTGCACTGCCGGATGGCATCCTGTACCAATGGGCTGTTCCGATAGTGGGTAATACAGTTAATCATTTCATCCTGAACCACACGCCCACGCATCAAATCATATTTACCATCATAGATACTGCCATCTTCCAAATCGAAGCCGATACCCTTAATGCCATGCATACGGTCAGATGGGATTTTCTCGTAAATATCAAATGCCTCTTGTATGGTCAATCCCTCATGAAGCTCTCCATGTTCCGGGTATTCCATACATTCTGCCACATAAAAGGTAATGCGGCCCGGTGTCTGCTCATCCTTTGGCTGATAGTAAGATAAGTCATGCGGATTATCCATACCATAAATATTGTACACTTCATCATCCACCGCTTTCCTTAGTTCCGGATCAGCAGAACGTGTCTCAAAACGGAAGCCGGAAGTGGGAGCATATTCAATTTCATTCTGGATGCACCGCAAATACGCTTCCTTATCCGTGTACTCAAAATACTCTCCGTTTGCATAAGAAACAACACCTACAATATCCTCTTTTTCTGCTACATTTCCTTTTATTTCTGCAAGGTATCTGTCTGCATCATCTTTGGTAGGAAAGGTAATCACAGCACCATCCTCATTGTAGACATATTCCCCGGTTTCATTATCCGTAATGGCAAAATCCTCTCCGGGCATAAAAGCATCACTTGTCTCTGTTACAGAATATCGCTCCGTTTCCTCAAAATCATCCATGAACGCATGAAGCTCATCAATAATCTTTTGTGCATCCTCTGCCTCATTCGTTTCCTCATCCACAAGCTCCTGAAACCATTCCACCATGCCGGATACCGTTTCCCTGTCTCCAAGCAAATCCTGTTGCAGTCCTAAGACAAATTCCTCACGGTTTTCTACTCTGTCCCGGTAATCGTAAAGGTCAGATTCATACGCCATTGTATCCATGCTGACAGCAAGGCGTAATGCCCTTTCTTCACGTGACATTTCACGCCCAAGTGCGGCACCATCACGGTAAATCTCGTTGGTATCAACATCATATTCATATTCCGGATGCACCAAGCGGATAGGCTCATCATCCATGCTACTGCCAAGTGCAAGTACCGGGATACCCTTGCTTTCTAAAAATTCCTCGATATTCGCAATCGGTGTATCTGTCTTACCGGCTTCCTTCACTTCCCTTAACGCTTCCTCTATCTGTTCCGGTGTACCTGCGATTCTGTCTACCGTATATTCAGTACCCATGCTGTTACTGATTTTCAGATAGCAAGTGATATGATTATCCTGCTCTGACTGCAATTCCAGATTGATTTCTGCGATATGGCTGTCAATCTCATTTATCATTTCATTTGATGCCTTACGGATTCTGTCTAAGGATGCTTTCAGTTCCGGGGTATCCTTACCATCCGACCATCCGGCAAGATAAGCAAAACTGTATTCTGACGTATCAATGCCGTAGTGCTGACAGATAACATACGCTATGGATTCTGCCTCCACTTCTTTTGCACTTCTGCTAAGTTTCAAATCCTTATCTATGTTCTCTACCGCATGGAGCTTCTGATGTGCCATTTCATGAATTAAGGTCTTAACATTCTGCACCTCACTCATGCCCTCATTTATGGCAATCCTGCATTCCGTCTGATGGTAGTATCCTTTTGCACCGCCCTCTATCTGTTCAAAGCCAAGCGGAACAGGACAGCTTCTTTCCAGTGCATCAAAGAAATGTACATAGTCCTCTACATCCCCTAACAGCTCATCCACACCAAGACTGGGGATTTCCTTACCCTCCGTCTGGCTGACATCAAATACACTGACCAGCTTAAATGCCGGTTTCTTTACCTCTACCACTTCCCTGACCGGATTATTATTCTCATCCAGTACCGGCTTGTTTGTGACCGGATCAATTTTATCCTGTTCCACCTTTACCTTATAGGGAGCTGGTGCAAAAATACGGATACCCTTTTCGCCCTTCATAACGTGTCTTTCATGATTTTTCTTCCATGCCTCGTACCCGGCTACCAGTGTGGCTTCCGGCATCTGCATAGCAATCAGCATGGTATTATTCAGTGAATAGTTATGGAACTTTGACATGGTGTGAAGAAATACCTTATATTTTTCACTTTCAAATAATTCCTTAACCCCCTGCTCCAGCTTATCCGTAATCTCTTTAATTTCCTGCTGTTGCCTATTTTCTGCCATATTATCTCCTTTCCGGGACTAGGCTACTTTAATCTGTCCCTGATAGACTTTTTTCCTTCAGATACCGCTTTTGGCTTACTATCCATAGCAGACGCAATACACTTACCATAAGCATCAACCGTATCCTTAATTTTGCCTGTCTGTGCCTCCTCAATCGTTACTGCCTCATTTCCATTACTGATATAGTCCATATTTCATCCGTCCTTTCCAAAAAATACAGGCAGATGGTTTCCCACCTGCCCCTGAAATCAGATTGCCATTTCTGTTGTTTTTTTCGGTGCAACTGCATCCTTGACTGCACTTGCAACTTCTTTCTTCTTCTCATCCATTTTCCTTAAGATGGAATTTTTCTCACTGGAAGTCTCTTTTTCTGCGCTTTTCTGCTTCATTCTTTCCTCATGTGAAGAAGCCTTTTCAAACACCTTTTCCTCTGCATCATAATGATATACCTCGTTACCCAGTCTCATATTATCCTCAACCTCTGTTGCATTTACCTCGGCTACCATAGCGTTCAAATAAGATATGCTTGCATTTCCATCATCAGGGATTACAATTACCTCATCTGTGGAAGACGGAATAATATAAAAATCTCCATCCAACTTTTTTGCCACCTCATCCATCATATCAGGATAAAAGATGGCAGATGCTCCATTTACATGAGATTCATTGCGAATAACATACATATCTACTTCTGCTGAAACAGATGCTATCATTTCATCAATCTCATCCTCACTGCAACCATTCATCAACATTTCTGCTCTCATGCTGTTTTCCAGAATGGAAGCCATGCTTTCAATTTCCGGTGGCATAATCTTCTGGGAATTAGCAACTGCATCCTGATGTAACTGCTCCTGTGTGATTCCATACTGTTCCATCAATCCGTTATGAATTGTTACCGAACCAACACCATCATCAATAGTCTCCACCAGAATATGATAGGTAATTGCCAGATCCTCTACCCTCTCATGTGGTATATCCGCAAGAGCATCCTGATTTTTTTCATAATTGCTGACACGGATAAACAACTTGTCCTTTATCTGCTCATAGTCCAAAAATGCTTTCGTATCAACTTCCGGCACTGGTGTAGTAATGGTATATGCAGCCCTTTCCATAATCTGCTCAATACTCACACCATTTTCATACGCTCTGTAAGCCCCATTCAAGTTAAGGCAAGGTGCAATATTTTCATCCGGAATTGACACCCTAAGTCCAAGATAGCTTTCGTTTAACTTATTCATCTGCTCTACCTCAACCCTTGCGTTATCGTACCACTCCGGCAAAAAGCTCTTTATGTTCTCTGCTACTTCTTTTGTAAATTCTTCAAAATTCATCATGTTTCTTTTCCTCCGTCTTTTTCATAAAATCAGAGGATTAAGTTACCCTAATCCCCTGATCATTTCTGCTACATCTGCTCTTTTGCAATCACATCCTCATACAATCGGTCTAAGGCAATTTCAAAAGCTCCAATACCACTAAAGAAACTGCTTAACTTTAGGTCTGAAAACAGATATGGCATAGCCTCATACAATGCAAGCAGAATGTAAAACAAAACATCTGTTACAATCGAATTACCAGCCTGTTTATAAAGCTGTGTATCACTCATAATGCCTCTTACAGCATCAAAATGAGCATCAGAAAAGCCCATGAGCCGGAAACACTCTCTGGGCGTAAGTTTTCTGATATAAAAGTTTTTTCCATCCCTTTCCACAACGCTTGTTCCAAACTGTCTGTATCGGGATACACCACAGTCATATCTAGCCGGGATGCAGTTTGCCACGTCCCTAAGTTGTGGGGAATTGATGGTACAATCAGCACCACTTTGTCCTTCCGGCACATCAGAAGTGCTGATAATCAGGTTTAACATTTCATTTGCGTTTGCAATCTCCCTGATAATCTTTGGCTGTCTGTTACCCCCTTGCATGGTATTAAGTGTCGGTGCAATACCGTCCACCCCATATACCCTGCGGATTTGTTCATTACCCTTGATAGGCAGAAGACCAACCATTTCAATGTTATTGTCTTCCATGACCTGCTTCGGCTGTTTATAATCGGATGCCATCAGAGTCCCCATGATACCATTTTTCTGATACACCACATCCCTTTGTCCGATAGTCCGGTACTCCGGTTTCGTAGTGCCTATGATACTTTTGGTAAAGGTTTCATCTGTCACTTGAAATCTGTCCTGAATTTCCTGACTTAAATAATACTTTTCAAGTACAGCATCCTCTAAAACATCCCGAAGACGGATACCGTTATCAAATCCTTCCGGGAATAAAAATCTGCCGTTATCAAGCTCTTTTTTGATAAATACAAGGTACACACGCTCTCTGTTCTGTGGTACTCCAAAATCTTTTGCGTTCAGAACTTTCCAGTATGTGTTGTATCCATACTCATGAAGCTCATCTTCAAAACGCTTGAACGTAGTGTTCAAAAACTTCTTTCCCACAATATTTTTTACATTCTCGTATAATCCGAAATCCGGTTTCTTTGCCCGGATAATCCTTAGATATTCCACAAGCAGGGAAGAACGTGTTTTTACAATGTTACTGCTACCGCATACCGGACACTCGCCTCTTTTGCTCCAGTGAACCATCAGCGGATTATATTCATGTTTACAATCGCCACAAGTCCACACTGAACCTTTCTGCTCCCCGGCAATGCTAAAATCCTGACAAGGACTTCCCCCACAAATCATGGTAAAGTCACTGATACTGGTTTCATCTACCTTAGTGATGTCCCCTAAATTGATGCTTTGGTCTACATTGTGAATTGCACAATAGCTCTGCGCTGCATAAGAATCAAACTCACAAAAATTAACCAACGTCCATCCTTTTGCGGAAGAATGATGGTTATTACAAATTTCTCTTTCTTTCAATCTCCTTGTTTCACAAGGATATGCATATCATTTCTTCCTCGGAATACTTGCTTTTCCTTTCATAAAATTTTGTCTGGACTTTATGCGGTATTTGCAACTACCACATAAATCCTGTGTGTTGCAAATTAGTTACTGAAAATTACTCTGATTTTGATAACCACCCCCTTAAAATAAAAATGGCTGTAAGGCAATCCTCACAGCTACACTTCTTTTCTGGTATTCAAAATACGGTTATCCGCTAAAGCTCTCAACCTATCCTTTTCTCTACGCTGTTCGTCATAGGGTTTTCTTACGGATACCATACTTTTATCAATACGATACGTCACACCACCATCCCCATTTTCACTAAGAAATGTGCAGTGGTCAGGGTATTCCTGCCTCATTTGATACAGCTTATTTTTCAGTCTGGCATTATGGGTATATATCGTAGCTGTATCCTCTGCCTCATTGAAAAGGATGATGGTTTCCTTTTCGTCCTTAGTTCTCATCTGCTAATCCCCCTTTTTCTTAGGAAATTCCAGCTTAAAATTCACATATTCCCCGGTATCATCCAGTACAAGGTAGGCATCAAATTCCTTATCCTTCTTCTGGGAATACAAACCCTTAACAAATACCTTGCCATCTTTTAAGAGGGATGCTGCCATAGATTTAGTAACCTTTTTCTTCATGGATGTAAGAAACTTTGATTCTTTCCAGATAGAAAAATGGCAGTCCCTATCAGAACAGTAGAAATTCTTCTGTCCCTCATAAACAGGGCTGCCACATCTAGGACATTTTCCAATCGCTTCCCTCCCCGGTCTGCTTCCGGCAAATCGTTCCTTTTCAGTATCAGACACAGATGCATTGTCCTTTATCAGTGCAGTTACCATATCTGTAATGTCACGCATAAAATCCTCTGCATCAGCATTTTTCTTTTCAATCTGAATCAGGATATTTTCCCAATCCGCTGTGAGCTTTGCGCTCTTTACACTGTCAGGCAGTACCATAATCAGATTTTTACCGGCATGAGTAGGAAGCACCTGCTTACCCTTACGCTCCAGATACCCATTTGCAACGAGCTTTTCAATGATGGATGCACGTGTAGCCGGAGTTCCCAAGCCTTTCTTTTCCGTATCATCATCAAAATCCTCATTCCCGGCTTTCTCCATAGCAGATAACAGCGTATCTTCTGTGTATGGCTTTGGTGGAGCTGTAAAATGTTCACTGACCGTAGCAGATGCATTTGTATATACCTGCCCCTTAGTGGCATCCACATTTTTCTCCACAGCTTCCTTCGTAGCTTTAGCCTTAACTTTTGCACGGAAACCATCCTCAAAGGACTTCCAGCCCATCTGCACAATGCTCTTGCCTTTTGCAGAAAACTCATAACCGCCACTTTCCACAATTACGGTAGTTTCCCCATATACATGAGCCGTAGCAGTGGCACAAAGTAACCTCTGTGCTATCAGCATCAGCGTATTTCTTTCTCCTTCTGACAAATCATCCAGCTTATCCTTTGCAAGCTGTACCGTAGGAATAATGGCGTGATGATCAGTAACCTTTTTACTGTTTAATACCTTTTCCACTGCCGGGTTAAACATGACATCCCCCATAAAATCATAGGTAGAAAAAATGGCATCAATGACACTCTTTGCCGTATCCCCCATTTCATCAGACAAAAACTGGCTGTCTGTTCTGGGATATGTGACCAGCTTCTTTTCATACAAGCTCTGTGTATAATCAAGTGTCTTCTGGGCTGTGTAACCAAATACACGGTTAGCCTCTCTCTGTAAAGTGGTTAGGTCATAGAGCTTTGGTGCATTGACCGTCTTCTTTTCACTGATAACATCCTTTACTGTGGCACTCTTTTTATCACAAGTGCTTCTAATCTTTTCTGCCTCTGCCGGATCGAAAATCTTATCCATTACTACATCCATACCGTCACAATCCAGATGGATATTGAAATACTTCTGTTTCTCAAAACCATCAATCTGCTTTGCCCTATCTACTACAAGGGCAAGGGTAGGTGTCTGCACCCTTCCGACTGTGAGCTTACTGTCATACAATGTCGAAAAAAGTCTTGTACCATTGATACCAACCAGCCAATCTGCCTGTGAACGGCATACAGCAGCCTCATATAAGGAATCATAATCTGCGCTGTCCCTTAAATGATTAAATCCATCCCGGATAGCCTCATCTTCCATAGAACTAATCCACAGTCTGCGGAATGGCTTTTTACATCCAGCTTTCATATATACCAGACGGAAAATCAGCTCTCCCTCACGTCCGGCATCCGTAGCCTCTATAAGTTCTGTTACATCCTCACGTTTCATCAGCTCTTTCAAGATAGAAAACTGCTTTTTCGTAGCCTGACCTACAACATATTTCCACTTTTCCGGGATAATCGGCAAATCAGAATAATTCCACTTTTTATACTTTTCATCATAGGCATCTGCCTGTGCCAGCCCTACAAGATGTCCCACACACCAGCTGACAATATATCCGCTACCCTCTACATAGCCATCTTTTCTGTCATAAGCACCTATGACCTTTGCTATGGACTGCGCCACACTGGGCTTTTCTGCAATTACAAGCCTCATCTTGCCTCGCCTCCTTTACTCATAAGTTTCTTGATACAATAACCGATACAGCGTGTTTCTTTTGCATAAGAGCATCCGAAACATGGATGTTCCGGGGGCAGTTTCTCTTTCTCACTGCCCCGGTTATCCATCCTAGAAGCCCTATTGTGCTGCATCATGTACTCTAATGGACTTCCTGTAAAATTCATGCTTAGATGTCCTCCTCAATGTCCCCAACATCTTCATCCTCTGTATCATCAGATGCATCCGGTTCATCAGATTCCTCTACTGCTTCATCCTCATTTTCGTAGTCCTCATCATCATAGAAATCCAAATCATCCTCCAAGTTGAAGTTCTCATTCTTACCCTTTACAAATTTAAGGTAATAGAAAATACCGGCTCCACCACCGCCAAGTACCAATAACACTAAAAGCAAGGTTGTACCAGAATTATTCTGTGACTTTGGTTCTTCCGGTGTAGGCTCAACCTCTGTATCCGGTTCTTCCGGCTCTGGTGTAACTGTTACCCCGGCTTCCGGCTTTAATGTAACTTCATTTTCCTTACCGGTATCAGTCGCAGTAGTTCCGTTGTCCTCCTGCTCTGCGATAAGTGCCATCAAATCCTGCTCATCAATCATATTCAGCATATATACGTTGTCCGTATCCCTTGCTTTATCAATGACCAGATAAAAGTAGTTGTCATTCTTTGTTACGAATGTATAAAACAGCTTCTCATCCTCATCTGTTGCCTCATCTACAAGCTGTGCATTACCATCCGGAGTAAATGCAACCGACTCCGTTACTTCCGGTTCTTCCTTTTCCTGCTCAATCACTGGGGTAAAAATCGGGTCTGTCATAGGCTCATCTATCTCATCCCCACCACCTGCAAAAACTGTAATACTACTGCCAAACATCATGACTCCACAAAGAGTAAGCATACCCATCATTTTCTTAAACTTCTTCATTTTCCTTGTCCTCCTTATTCATAAATGATTTGTTTTCCGGTACAGAAGAAGCAGGTGCTTTATAAGCCCTGCTCTCCTGCATCTTTGCTACTAATTCAAGCACATCCATATCCCCGGTATTCATGGAACGGATTGCCTTTACAATTTCCAAATCTTCAAGCATCTTCTTTTCTGCCCTAAGATTTTTTAACGCTTCCTGTGTTTCAGAAAGCCTTGCTTCCATCTTTGCAATTTCCGCATTTACCTTTTTAATCTTTGGATTCATAAGCCCTCCTTTAATTTAATCTGCCGAAACAATAAAAATGGTTCTGCCAATAAGTAGTTTCTATGCTCGCATACTGGATAGGATTACCACAGTGTATCATCATGCCGTTACCAACATAGATACCCACATGACTTGCCCCGGATGTGTTATAAGTACCCTCAAAGAAAATCAAATCCCCCGGTTTTGCATCTTCCGGAGATACATAGGTACAGCTTCCTAACAATCCGTTAGCAGTAGTGCGACCCACATTTCCTACGGAATGATTGATTACCCAGCATACAAAGCCGGAACAGTCAAAGGATGTTTCAGGACTTGAACCGCCCCATACATACGGATAGCCAAGATATTTTTCCGCTTCCGTTATCATTGCACAGAAATTCTCATCCTCTAAGGCTTCCGGTGGAATATCATAATCAATACCGCCACCTGCCACATTGCCGGATACTGCTTCTCCAAACAGATATGCACGGTTTCCTTTGCTTGCCTGATAAATACAGTACTCTCTTAACTGGTCTTCATTTAAAAGAGGCGTAACTACTGCATCCAATCCATGATTTGTCAGCGTTACCGTTAAGATGTAGTAATCATATTCGACTTCTACTTCGTACTCGACCTCTACCTCATATTCCACTTCCACCTCATACTCATAAGGCTCATAGGTTATTGTTCCATTCGGATTTAACACCGGACGGTATCCGGTTCTTGTCTCTGTCCTTGTTCTGGTTTCCGTTCTCGTCCTTGTCTCTGTTCTGGTACGTGTTTCCACCGTTGGCGTAATGGTAAGGTCATACTGCAAATCGAAAATATCCGATAAATATCCGGCTACATCCGCTTCCTTGTAATTTCCATACCTTGCTGTGAAATAAGATGTCAGTGCATAGGGGTCATGGTCAATTTCATCCACGTTATACCGGTATTCGTCATAACCGGGGTAATCACTTTCGATGCTATCAATCCGGAACTGTAAATCAGCCTCATACTCTGAATAGGCATTGTTGGTGTTCACTATCGCTTCATCCGTTGATAGATAGGTAGATGTAGTTACAGCACCTCCACCGGTTGAAAACATTGCAGCACAACTTGTAAGCATGGAAGACATCAGCACAATCAAAAGAATACTGATGCCTACAACTGCAAGTAACCCTTTATTCTTTACTATAAACTGTGCAATTTTTTGCTTCGCTTCATCAGCAGTCTTACTCATTGCCTTACCTGCACTTCCAGCCGTCTTTTTGCCAGACTGTGCTGCCTTATGAGCTTTCTGGTATTCCCTCTTAATCTGTTTTTTCTGTTGCATCTGCTTAGATACACTCTTTTTCAGCTCCGGATTTTCCGCTACATTTTTCTCAAACTGCAACTTCACATGAGTTTTTTCCGCATTATGCTCCAGCTTAGATACCTTTTTATGAAGATTTGCTTCGTGCCTCTCTGAAAGATTTAATGCTGTCTGCATACCATCACAAGCCACATCCTCTGCACTGTGCATAGCCTCAACCGCATAATTATCATCAGCATCCTCATTTGCTTTACTGCGGCCAGCACGTAAGGAAGCATACTCGGCATTGCTTACAAAACGGTTCGTACCAGATGGAGCTTTCTTAACCTCATCCGTAAACTGCAATCTGCCTTTGGTCTTCCCAGACTGCTCATCATAAAGCCTCTGGTACTTCACTTTCTTTTTCTTTGGTAGCTTCTGCTTTGCCTTTTCAACCTTTACATCCGCTTTCTTAGCCTGATGCTCTAATTTACTGATACGGTCAGATTTACCACCATCTGCTTTATTTTCCGGCTTTTTACGGTAATACTTCTTTTTGCTTTTGGATGAAGACTCCTGCCCTATTCCTCTCTTACGAAATTCCACATCATCATTCTTTTTTCCAAAATACTGTTGTGCATCCCTGCCACTTACACGGTCACTCTTTCCGGTAGACAGATTTTCTTCTACCAATCCATCTTTTGTCATACGCTGTACAGTTTTGTCCCTTGCGTGTAGCATAAGTTCATCCCTCAAGCCACCACCTCCACTCCATCCTTAAACATAAATAATTTCTCTACACGTTCATTCCCTGCATCCCCACGCTCTTTTGTGCTTGAAATGAGTGTCCTGACCGTCTTTTGCCAGATGCAAATAAAATCATCCGGCATGGAATACTCACTGATAAGCACTATGTTTTCACGGCTCATTACCTTAGCCCACTGATAAAATTCCTCATACGGAAAACTCTTTTGTGCATACTTTGTAGTTCCCTTGTATGGAATATCACAGTAAATCACATAGCCCTTATATGCATCCGGGGAAAGCTCCCTGAAATCAGCGCATAAAAAAGAAATGTCACGTAACAACTCTTGCTGTCTTGTAACATTTCTATACGCTTCATCCCCATAATCACGGACACCTAATTTGTCCCTACTGTATCCAGCAAACCATTTACCACCAAAGGATAACTGATACCCCACATAGCCCACCAAGTAATCCGGGTATTTGTCCGGATGGTCTTTTATATCCATGTATTCAGCTTCCGTTACCGCTTTTGGTGGTTTCCAGCCCTTTGCCAATTCCTGCAGAAGTGCTATTTGGTATTTATGAACATCTGCTCCAATTTTTTTATGACACACTATCTTATCAATCATATTTGCACCACCGACAAAAGGCTCAATGTATCCTGCCACATTCTCTGTGATAAATGACTGTATTACCGGTGCCAAATCCTTTGCAATTCTGTTCTTGCTGCCTACATATTTCATGCTTCCCCTTTCTTGTCCGGTAATGTGATATGTCTGCTCACATTTGCTCGCATCCAGTATCTATCAAGTTCAATCGCTTCATTTGCTTTTTCCTGTGCCATCTGTAAGCTGTCAGGACTGATAAAACCGGTGCTTTCATAACCCATCAGCACCCCGGACATTTCTTTTACTGCATCAAAAAGCAGATTAAGACTACCCATAAGGCGTGCATAATCTGCTCCGGTCATAACAATATTCTCTTTATTCATGCTTCTTCCCCCATTTCTATCCAGCGTTCCAGTACATCATCTGCAACTGCTCTGGTGCTGTTACAAATATTCATATACTGTGCCACCAAATCATCAGGCAAGGTCAGCACACCTACAAGTCCCTCCAGATTATCTGCAAGAGCATCCACACATTCAGTCAGACACAAGGTATCGTCCAAAATATTGTTGAAGCTATCCATGCTCATCATCACACCATTTTCTGCTTCCTGATCCTCTGTCTTTTTAAATGCATCCGTTCCAAACTGCTCTACCATAGAGGCAAACCAGCGTTTCTGCATTGCCTGTAATGCACATGAGTAAACCTTACACATCTCATCAGCTTCATCCCTCACATGAAGATAAGCCTTATGATGCTTCTTTAACTCACTCTCTAACTGATACATGGAAATCATCTTTGTAAGCATCCCATGTAATGCATTGATGTCCCCAAAGAGCATAGAAACCATGCTCTCCGGTACTGATACGTTCTTATCCATTGTTTGCGCCTCCTTCTACTTCGTCCAACTTTGTAGTCATGATGCTGTAAAGCTGTGTATCCTTCGGGAACTTGTCCTTAAAAGGAATGATTGTGTTGCCATAAAAAAGCAGCCCCTCCCCGGCATTACTGTTGGTCACATAGGACAACTGATGTGGAGAAATATTGAGCTGTTTTGCAAGAATCTGTCTATCCCCACCTGCCTGATTGAGCATATAGATAAAGTCAGAGTTCTCAAAAATATTCTCAATTTCACGGCTTGCAAGCAAGTCCTTCACGTTCTGGGTAATACCGGTAGGAATACCGCCCCATTTTCTGAAACGCTTCCAGATTTCCACGGAATAAGCTGCCGTTTGCTCATCCTTTAACAGCAGATGGAACTCATCAATAAAATATCTGGTGGATTTACGCAAGCTACGGTTTACCGTAACACGATTCCAAATCTGGTCTTGTACTACCAGCATACCGATTTTTTTGAGCTGTTTTCCAAGCTCTTTGATGTCATAGCAGACAATACGGTTATTTACATCCACGTTGGTTCTGTGATTGAACACATTAAGCGAACCCTTTACATAGATTTCCAATGCCGTTGCTATTCTCTTTGCCTCTACTTCCTCCTGTGCAAGAATGGTATAGTAAAGGTCTTCCAAGATAGGCATATTGTCCGGGTTAGGATTTTGCAGATAATCCCTGTACACAATTCTTACGCATCTGTCAATGATAGTCTTTTCAATAGGTTCTAAGCCGTTCTTGCCACCAATGATAAGCTCACATAAAGACAGGATAAAATCTGCCTTCAGACTGATAGGGCTGTCATCATCCGAATAATCAAGGTTTATATCCATAGGATTGATATAATCGGTACTGTTCGGAGAAATGCGGATAACCTGACCTTTCAGCCTGTTTACCAGTGGAGAATACTCTCCTTCCGGGTCACATAAGCAAATATCATCACGTGTCATAAAAAAGCAGTTTGCAATCTCTCTCTTTGCCGAGAATGACTTACCGGAACCCGGTGTACCCAAGATAAGTCCGTTAGGGTTTTTCAGTTTCTTACGGTCAGCCATAATCATGTTGTTGCTTACAGCATTGATACCATAATATAAAACCTCATCCCCATCCTGAAACAATTCCTGTGTAGTGAATGGCACAAAAATAGCAGTGGCAGATGTGGTAAGTCCTCTCTGAATCTCAATCTGGTTAAGACCAATCGGAAGACTACTCATAAGCCCTGCTTCCTGCTCAAAATCCAGACGTTTTAAGGAACAGTTATATTTCTGTGCCACACCTGCCGTCTGGAAGATGATATTATCAAGTTTCTGCTTTGTCTTTGCCATGTTACAGATAAGCACTGTCACAAGGAACATTCTTTCATTTCTGGACTGCAAATCTTCCAACAGCTTCTTTGCCTCTCCACCATAAGTAACAAGGTCACTAGGCAGTACGTCCATATCGTATCCGCTTCGTACAGCCTTTTTCTGCTCCTCAATCTTCATCTTATCAAGGTCAGTAATTTTTAACTTAATCTGTCTGATAGCCTTTGCCTGATCAATCGGCTCTACATGAAGATTTACGATTACCGAGTTATCCATATCCATGAAATCCGCTAACATCTTATCGGAAAGCTCCGGTGCTAAAATCTGCAAGAATGATACCGCACCAATGGTAGTACCCATACGGAAATACTTACCATCCCTGAAATCAAAACTGGTAGGAGCAATAAAATCCTTTGAGAAAAGCCCGGTACGTGCAATCATATCAAAATTGAAAATGAACGGCTCTTGCGTTTCCGGGTTCATGGTTTCATATAACAGTTTCAGTCTCTCATAACCGGAAAGGGAATGTGCCTCAACACCCATCTGCTTTAAGTTGCTGATGATGTCTGCCTCTACTCTCTCCAGCTTAGATTTTGCTGTGCGGATGCTGTCAGCTTCCAAGCCAAAGGTTACAAATTTCTTTCTAACCAAGCCATTGTTACCCTTAGACAACTGTTCTTTCAACATCTGCGAATATTCCTCACGTATATCATCAAAATCATCCCCTGCAAGTGGGATTTCAATAGTGCTTTCCATTTCCAATCTGTTTGCGTACTGGCTCATGCACGATAACTGAATATGGATACTGGAATCAAAGTAGTTATAGAAGTCACACCAAAACTCAAAGGTTGCGGTCTTATCTTCATTCTGCGCCAGCTGATAGTTAATATCATAAAACTGAATACACTTTGTAAAATACTTCTCATCCACACGGCAGATACCATCTTTGTACATTTCCTTATACGGAATACTCTGCTGTGCTGTACGTGGGACTTTTTTCTGCTTCTTTTCACGTAACTTCTGCTTAACAAGCATCTGCTTCTGTTCCCCGGAAAGAATATGTCCCATTTCCTTACCGTTATTTACCTTTACTTTTGCGCCCTGCACTTTTACCTTTGCCGGACTTGCCTTTTGCGGTTTCTGTTTCTGTTCCAATTCCTAATACCTCCTGTTCGTATATTTCCCTCTGAATTACTGCATACATATTTTCTGTCTTGTATGGTCTGATACCCGGTACAAGGAACTTTGCACGGATAACATTCATCAGGACTTTTTCAAGCGGTCTGCCGTCCTTTTCATAAACTGCAAACATAAAAAATGGCAGTACCAACAAAATCATGATGGTTGCTGCCATAGTAGTTCCAAGTGCATTTTTCGTGAGGAAGTAAAAGCCTACGCCCAACGCTCCACCACCGCCAAAACACACTAACTGTCTCTTTGTCAGATTAAACATTACTTTTGTTTTAACTTTCGTTAAGTCTTTGGGTACTTGTACATACGCCATCTTTATCACTTCCTTCCAAATCTACATCACACTCAACCTCATTTCCCCAGACATCCCATCCTTCAGTTTTCTGTCTGGCAAACATTTCAAGCCGGGGAACATCCCCCATCAGTGTGATAATTCTGTCTCTCGCTTCCTGCGGTTTCTTACTATGTTCTTCAATGTGGCTCATGATTACCTGATGCACACCGGCACTCATTCTCTTAGGTCTTCCCTTAGTGGCAAGGATACAAATTTCTGCATTTGCCCTAGTCCAATAGCCCATTCCCCAAAATAGGGAATCTGCTTTTTTATTCTGCTTTACCCATACAAAAGCAACGGTTTTAAATGTGAAGCCCCACGCCTCCAATACGGAAAGTCCCTCCTGCAAGCAGGGGAATGTAACCCATAAAAACAAGGCACAATCCTCTGCTGATACATTCTGGACTGGCAAGGCTCTGATGTCTTCGATACTCATTGTAGGGTAGTGGCTCTCTGCGCTTCGTCCCTCTCCCTTTTTGGAATAGACCTCATAGTGCCACGGTGGGTCAGCGTAAATCACGTTATATTTCTTCTGCTCCATGCTTCCCCCCTTAATGTGCGTTAAATACCTGCTTTGCCAAACCACCGGTCTTAAACAAAGCAAAACAAAGAATGACGGTGTAAGCTGCGATTGAAAAAAGTGCGGAATGCACGTTTGCGGCTATCGTCATACTGTTTACAAGCACTGCGTAAATACCTACGCATACGATAATGAAAAATCCCTGAAAGCCTAACGCTAACAAGCCCCTTGCATAATTTGTACCGATACTTCCCCACTCTCTGTTAGTCATAGTTGCAAACGGTACTGGTGCAATGGATGTATATAGGTAAATCTCAATCATTCGTCCATACATAATAACCGTGATTAAAATAGACATAATTTTCATACACATACTAACCAGCATGGTTTCTATGGTCAGCTGTAACAGCTCTCCCACTTCCATTGTTGCCATGCTAAGTCTCATCTGTTGTAGTGTACTGTTTACATCTATGTTGGTATCTCTGCCAATGACCCCGGCAGCTGACGTGACAAGATGTTGCCCGACATCAAACACTGCCATGACTATATCAAAGGTATTTGTTACCAGATACACGGCTACCATAGCCTTGAATACCCACTTAAAAAACATCCATGTATCAATGTCATGCATATTGTTCTTTTCCGTTATCATGGTTATAAGCTCATAACAAAGTACAAACGTGATTATCAGACCGGCAATCGGAATGACCACCGATTCTGACAAGTTCTGAACCATATTGAAAATGCCACTATTCCACCCCTGCGGAGTCTGCCCCACTTCGGTAGCAATAGTGGCTGTTTTCTCGTTTACATCAGTGAACATAGTAGTCAGATTCGACTCCACGAAACCCATCAGAATATCTTTTATCGCCTGTTCAATTTCTTCAAATAAGTCAAACATCTGCTACTGCCTCCTTTACGATTCTTAGAAAAGACCGGCAAGAAGTGGTACTAAGGTAGTTCCGATTAACGCTACACCACCACCAGCCATGAGCTGTTTCATACCCTGTGACTTTGCACCCGGATTATCGTTACCGTATCCTTCCATAAGGTTGATTACACCCCAGATACCAAGACCGGCTCCAAGTGCAATTACTAAAGTCTGTAATACGCCTACTGCGCTCTGAAAAAATGCCATAATTCTTATCCTCCATTATTCTTTTTGTGTTGATTGATTACGCCACTTCTGGTCAGATTGACCAGAAGTGAACAAGTTACTGTCTGCCTCTCTTAGAAAAGACCGGCAAGCAAAGGTACTAAGGTTGTGCCGATTAACGCTACACCACCGCCAGCCATAAGCTGCTTCATACCCTGTGACTTTGCACCCGGATTATCGTTACCGTATCCTTCCATAAGGTTGATAACGCCCCATACACCAAGACCGGCTCCAAGTGCGATAACTAATGTCTGTAATACGCCTACTGCGCTCTGAAAAAATGCCATAATTCTTTGTCCTCCATTTTCTTTTTATGATTTTTGTTATGGATGCCCCTGCACTCTGACAAGGGTGCATCCTAGTTACTGTGTTACGGCTCTTGCCTAGAAAAGACCGGCAAGCAAAGGTACTAAGGTTGTACCGATTAACGCTACACCACCGCCAGCCATAAGCTGCTTCATACCCTGTGACTTTGCACCCGGATTATCGTTACCGTATCCTTCCATAAGGTTGATAACGCCCCATACACCAAGACCGGCTCCAAGTGCGATAACTAATGTCTGTAATACGCCTACTGCGCTCTGAAAAAATGCCATATTCTTTGTCCTCCTTAAATTTCAGGCACAAAAAAAGACAGTCGGTTTCTCTTGAAACTTACTGCCTGCCAGTGCCACATAATTGAATTGTTATAGTTTGATTTCTGTTACTTCGACCTGCTGATTCTTTTTCAGTACAAGTCTGTGTTTCAAATACTTCTCTACATCAAAAGTATTCTTAGGGTTTGCCTCTGATAATTCCTTATATCGCTTGTGCTTCGTAATATCGAACTTATCACTAAGGAATGGTCTGACACCACGTAACTGCATAATACACTTACTGCCATCCATAACCGCCAACTCATCCCTAGACATCAAATCCTTACCGGTCTTCTGGTAATTGATACCGTATGACTGGCTCTGTCCTCTGGTATCTGATGTATTGAATAAATCAATGGTTTCCTTACCAAGCGTTTCAGAAATCTCCTTCAGCGTTGTACCCTCTTTACCACCTAAGAAAATAGTGGTGTCACAGTTACCCTCAATGGTATCTGCGTTGTCCTTGTAGATACTCTTTAGCTGACTTTTTGCCTGTAAAATCAAGGCTGCGCTGATTTCTCTACTTCGGATTACGGCTATAAGCCTCTGCATATCCGGGATTTTGATGTTTGCGAACTCATCTAAGAGACAGCGTACATGAATAGGAAGCCGTCCCCCATATTCATCATCTGCCTTTGTACACAGAATATTGAACATCTGCGAACAACAAAGGGCAGTAACAAAGTCAAAGGTACTGTCCGTGTCACTGGTAATGATAAAAAGTGCTGTCTTCCTATCTCCCAGCGTATCAATTTCCAATTCATCATAGCTCATAAGCTCTCTAAGCTCTGCAATATCAAATGGTGCTAACCTTGCACCACAGCTAATCAATATGGATTTCGCTGTTTTTCCGGCGGCCAGCTTATATTTACGGTATTGCTTTACCGCAAAGTGTTCCGGCTCCTTTTCTGCCAGCTCCTCAAACATAAGGTCTACTGCGTTCTTAAAGTTCTCATCATCTTCCCTTGTCTCTGATGCATTTATCATTTCAAGCAAAGTAATGATATTCTTTTCCTCATCCGGGGCTTCATACCAGATGTATCCGATATATGCCTGATACAGAAGTCTCTCCGATTTAACCCAGAAATCTTCCCCGGACTTGTCCCCCTCGCCTTTGGTATTCTCTATGATGATATTTACCAGCTTTAGGATGTCCTTCTCACAGTGGATATACACAAAGGGATTGTAGTGCATGGACTTCTTAAAGTTAATAGTGTTCAGCACCTTAATCCGATACCCACCCTTTTGAAGCATACTGCCAAGACGGATGAGGATAGTTCCCTTCGGGTCAGTGACCACGTAGGAACTATGCATCTGCATGATATTAGGCTCTACAAAAAATCGTGTCTTACCTGCTCCAGAACCACCGATTACAAGAACATTTTTATTTCTTGCATACTTCGGCATTTTAGGACGGCTATTCATGGTCAGCCCCTCTGTCTGGGTAAGAATGATATTCTGCTCCGGGTTATCATCCATATAAGGCTTTATATCCTCTGGTTTTCCCCATCTGGCAGAACCGTATTCCTCCCCCTGCCTGAACTTCTTAGCGTTTTTACTTTTCATATACAGTGCCAGTTTAAGCACCAGTGCAAGCGCAACACCAACAAGTATGTCTATCGGATGGAAACTGGGTAGTGGATTTGCAAATGCAGTTGAAAAATACATGGTACATCCATATATCTTCATCCCGGCATTAGGCGCATCCACCATACGGTAAAGCCAGCTGATTTTGTCAGCAAAGTACCACACGAACACAAACGGCAGATTGAGGATAAGAAGTTTCTTAATATCCTTTTTCATTATCTGTCTTGCCCCCTGTCCTTTGTCTTGACCTTTTCACGCTGCCTCATGTTCTTCACAGCCTCCATAGCCTTTGACAGCTTCTTTCGGATAGATTGTTTCATCTGGGACTTTTTCAGATTTACTTTCGTATAATCCTTAAATGCCTCCGTCATGACATCCACATCCCTTGCCTTGAAAAAGACAATGTACTTAGGTGGGTCTACTGACTTATCCTTTTTGAGTGCAAAATCAATATTGTACTTCCGGGCAGTCTTCTCAAAATCCTTAATGTTGCCATCCGTGATTTCAAGATTAGTAAGCCCGGTATTCTGCTCCATCAGTTTTGCTATGGACTGCTTCCCATGTTTCACAACATCCCCGGTAGGCTGTTTTGCTTTCTGGTCAGCAAGATACTTTTCCAACGCCCTGCGTAGCTCTGATGCACCCATTTTGGCGTTATTAACCACCAAAGCTACCACTTTCTCATTGATTTCATCCTGCATGGGTTTCCTCCTTTCCTCATTGATACCGGGTGTCTATCCACTAAATAGGGTGGATGCACCCTTTCCCATAACCACAGTTTCATTAAAAACCACCTCCCATATCATGATTGACCAACTGCTGATAATAGTTATTTATCGTGAGTGGTGCATTATATAAAACAGCAAGTAGATACTGCTTTACATTTCTTATCTTTGAACAATTCTTATTCAGACTATCAAGCACATACCGTATGTGTCCGTAGTCCAGTTTCAGTAGCCGGGACTTCACTACCTCTTTGGGTCTATCATCCCCGGCAATGCGGATTACTGACCTCTGACTGCAAATGGTATCTACCATAAGCTCAACCAGCTCATCCAATTCCTCTTGCCTATACTCTTGTAGCAGAAATGGGTATTCAATATTCTTATGGATTAGCTCCAGATATTGTTGCCGTTCTCTGCACATTCTGTCTGCATCTTCTTGTGAATACATCCCTGCCTCCTATCAAAAAAGAGCATCCTGCCCTAAGACAAAACGCTCTCTGTTATAACCTATTTTGTTGCAAAATACATTTCCAGTGCCTTTTCTATGATAGATACCGCTTCCTTTGGCTCTATTTCACGGAAGTACCGCTGATATACAGCCGTTTGGAGCTTCACGCTCTGGAACTTCTTTTCTGTTTTCTTACCGTTGACCAAATCATCAACCGTATCTCTTACCACCTGCTCTGTCAGTGTTTCTTCACTGTCACGGAACAGTTTAGCAATTTCCTCACTGATTTTATAGCCATAATCATTTACTGCATGGAACACCCACAACTGCTGTTCCTCCGACATGAAAGAAATATGGAAATATGCACCCTTATTTATGGCATTTGCATCCACCATATCCTTGAATGGCTGTACCAAATGATTGATTCTAAGCATCCTTGCCATCTTACTGCCGGACATACCATACTCACTGCTGATGGCATCACGCTTATCTAACTTCTGGTCAGATTGACCAGAGGTTGATTCAATACCGCTTAACTTCTCAATTTCACGGATAATATCATTTCTCTTGCCCTGACTGATAACCTTATCATACTCAATTTCCAAAGCTGCCGCCTGTTCGGATGGTAACAGCTCTGCAAATCCTCTCTGAATGAGGTTGGTTTCAATAACATAGGTGTAGGCTTCCTTTTCAGAAAGTCCTATCTTTTCAATTACCGGCACTTCTTTCAGTCCTGCCTTGATAGATGCATTTAATCTGTTATGACCGGACAAGATTTCCAACTTACCCTTATACATCCTAGCCAGTATCGGTATCATCACACCATGCTCTTTGATACTTTCCACCATATCATCAAGTCTCTGTCCTTCATACAATTTGAATGGATGGTTATGGAACGGTACAAGTTTATCTACCGGGATGAGCTTCACTTCATTTTCCTTAGTTTCTACACCGCTTTCATCATCCAGATAATCCAACACATCTGATGCCAGCTTTC
Source organism: uncultured Lachnospiraceae bacterium (assembly GCA_964610665.1). Taxonomy (GTDB): domain Bacteria; phylum Bacillota; class Clostridia; order Lachnospirales; family Lachnospiraceae; genus SFDP01. The sequence continues at coordinate 86,800 of CAZSWC010000001.1, read as the reverse complement.
TTTTCTCTAATCCCTTACTCACAGCCAAGTACCTCCTTTGCCAATTCTGAATATGCTATACTTGCCGGGGAAGTCGCACAGTATGTAGCAACATTTTCTCCAGCGTACAAGGACTCCCCTACCTTAACGGTATAAGGTATCTTTGCATCATAAATTCTGATTCTGTCAGCCGTGTACTCTAAAAGGTCTTCATACACCCTACGGTACAGCTTTGTTCTGAAATCACACATTGTAAGGCAGATACCGGCAATCCCCAACTTTGGATTCATACGCTTTCTTACCTTTACAATGGACTTAATCAAATCATCCAGTCCTTCCATTGAAAAATACTGTGGACTAACTGTAATCATGACATCATCTGCCACCGCTAATGCATTGATAGTAAGTATCCCCAGTGATGGGTTCGTATCAATAAGGATGTAATCATAATCATCCCTAAGTGGCTCAATAATCTCTGCAAGTGTTCTTTCCCCACCTGCTTCTGCCAAGAGCTTTGCTTCGATTGTAGATAAGGTACGGTTTGCACCAATAAAATCCACACCATTGCAATGATAGATATACTCTGATCTGTCCGGTAATTCCGGCTCATCCTCACTCTCCATACAGATATTCATGAGGTTTGCTATCGTCATATCAATGGACTGCTTACCCTCTTTTGCCAAGCAAGATGTTAAATTACCCTGATGGTCAAAATCTACTGCTAAAACTCTCTTACCCAGTGCTTCCAGTGATGAAGCCAAGTTAAATGTTGTGGTGGTCTTTGCTACTCCACCTTTCTGATTTGCTACTACAATAATCTCTGCCATAATGAAATCCTCCTATCCTATAAGGCATCTAATCATGCCCTTAATTACTCGCCAGACAAATACCACTCCACCAATAAGCCCTGCCAACAAGACATTGATAAACCAAATGCCTACTGTTGATGCTAAGTCATGCTTTAATGGTACAAGGAGACATCCTAACTTAGTGATACCGAATGGAAATCCTACTACTATCCATAGCCATAAAAAATTGCAACCATCTTCTGACACATATACGGTTCGGAATACGCTTGCAAGGACAATAGCCACTGCAATAGGTAGTACCACTTCTGTTACCAAAATAACCACTTTTCTTTTCATGTTCGTTACCTCCATTATTCTGTATGATTAACTGTGGTTTGTCTGACAAAAGGACTTCACTATCTATGGCTTCTATATTCAGTTTTTCTGTTCTACTGCATACACACTCTTACTTATCTACTGTGTATAGTGTTTTACTTCTACCTCTATTACCCCCATTATCTACATTATTTACACCCCATATATATAGTAAATATAACCACCAAAATTAATATCACCTCCACAACGCCCACGCCTCTGTTATCCGTCAGGAATCTCCTTTCTTCTTCCCGGGTATATAGCTCATCCTTTCCGTCAACAACTTCCTGCAACTCCGTCTCCACCATTCTCTGCTCCATTCTTCTATCTCCTCCTATATTCTTTTGATTTTACATGTTACATGGAAAAAAACGCGGGTATCATAATCACCGCCATAACCAGAAACAACATTCCCATCATAGGAAACAGTAGCTTTGTCTGTGCCTCCTCTCCTTTTTTCGTCGCCTGTTCCCGGTACATCTCCCACGCAAGCCGGACTTCATTTTCCAGACTTTTACGCAAAACACCACTGCCTTTCTGCAGTTGACTAACCAAAAGGGACGCACAACGCAAGTACGGTTTTAATCCGATTCTCCTACCGAATTCCTCGTATGCCTTAGCCTCCGAAGTTCCGTTTTTTAATTCTCCCGCAAGTAACATTACCGCATCACCCACTATGTCCGTTTCTCCCGACGCCTCTGCCTTCTCGCGATAGTCTGCTGCCAGCCGCTCCCAGGCTCCCCGCAAGCTGAGTCCTGCCCCTATATACAACGTCAACTTTGTTACCAGTTGCGGATATGCCGTCATGCACTCTTCATCCCGCTTTTCGCGTTCCTTCTCCTTTTCCTGCCTCTTAGCAATTACAATTGCCAGTGGCAGAAATAACGCCGCCGCAATGACCCATTTGAAATCACCACCGGAATCCTCCTTTGTTCCTACGGTCACCGTTCCTATTGTCTCCGGCAAATAAAATCCGTCTGCCTCCTGCGTCTCCTTTTCCAGCGTTTTTAGATACTCTCCGGCCTCATACAACACCGTCTCCACGCTCTCGGCTTCATGCGGAGGCACCTCTGCGCAAAACCAATGTTCCCTGCTTTCGCCCCCAAAGCTCATACAAGCTCGCAGTGTTATTTCACAGGACTCTTTCAACGGCGCCCTTTGTACAATTCCCTCTTTTGAAACAACAGAAGTCTCCGAACTGCTCCACCGGATATTGACTCCCGTTTCCGAATCATAACTCGGCAGCTCCACCGATTCCGTCAATACAGCTTTCCCACCTTCTTCGGTTCCCAGCCTGCGATAAATACTCCTTACCGTCTCCGAAAATGCTTCTTCGATTTCTTCTACAGTTTTCTTTCTAGGTTCCACCTCAAGGGTCCACTCCTCTGTAACATCACCTAATGCCACCGAAATCGTTTCATATTTTGTTCCGTTTTCCGGCCTTGCAATCCAGCTTTGAGACTCCTCTTTCGGCTCCTGCTCCCGGAGCAAAAGGATTCCTGCAGTAGCAATTACAATAATCGCAATCACGCACCATTGTATCTTTTCCTTTTTCTTCATAATCCCCCTACAGCGTAACCGTTGTCACTTTATCCAAAACAACACACAACACAAAGTAGATAACTAAAACCAGCGACATAATACACACACCTACCACATTATGGTAAAGAGGTGCCAGATAATCCGGCATAAACATTTGCAGATACAACAACATGGCAAACGGCATACATTTCATTACCTTTGCTTCATATTCCCGGCTATGCAACACAGACCTGATATAACGCATGGTCTCCTGTTTATCCCGTATTACACTTTCCGTATTCTCAATGACCTGCCACACCGCACCACCGGTACGTTTTGCAATAAATAATACCTCCGCAAACTCCCGGATATCCTCACACTTTGCTTCCTCTGCCCATTGAGAAAACGCTTCCTCTACCGTGGTTCCAAGCTGTAGCTTGCGCTCCAGTCGGATGATAGCCCGCAAAAAGAAATGCTCCTTCTTTAATGTGGTCAGCATCCCTTTCCGTCCTTCTCCCACCGCCTGTTCCAGTGAATAGCCCACCATAAGTGCTTCTTTTACAAAACCCAGATACTCCGTAAAAAGTGCCTGTTCCGATTCCTTAAGTGTCTGTTCCTGTTGCTTTTTGTTCTGAATCAAAACTACAGCCTCACAAAACGGAACACACACCAGCCCCATCGGACTTTGAAAAAACAACCAGGCAATCAAGCCACCGATTAGCATCCCTTTTCCCACCGCAAACAGAATTCGTTTCCAATCCTTTCTTATACCGGCGGACTCCCTATTCTTCCTCATACTTCCCTTCTTTCCCAAATTTCGAACCACCAAGATACCGCAGCACTGTTTTCTGCTCCGAATTCTTTCCGGCCTCAAACACGGTACGCAGCCTGATTTCTCCGTCCGTCATCCCATCCGTTTCACAAATTTGCGCCACACCCCGGCTCCCGTCGCCGCGTCTGCAAAGCTGAACGAAAACATCAATGGCAGATGCAATCTGCTTTCGGACCGCATACAGCGGAATGTCACTTCCCTGCAATACCATGGTTTCCAGGCGGGAAAGCATATCCTCCGCGGAATTGGCATGTCCTGTAGACAAAGAACCTTCATGCCCCGTATTCATCGCCTGCAGCATATCCAATGCCTCCGGGCCCCGGACCTCTCCCACAATAATCCGTGACGGCCGCATCCGCAGTGCCGTTTTAATCAAATCTCTGACACTTACGGCACTGCAGCCTTCCGTATTGGCTTTCCTCACCTCCAGGCGCACCAAGTTAGCAACCGACCGAATCTGTAACTCCGCCGCATCTTCAATGGTAATGACCCGTTCCGTTCCCGGAATGTAAGCAGACAGCGCATTTAAGAACGTAGTCTTTCCGGAGCCGGTACCTCCGCTGATAAAAATATTTTTCTTTTGCGTAACCGCCTGCTCCAGATATTCTCTTGCTTCTTCCGATAATGCACCCAGTTCCACTAACCGTTCCATGGTATAAGGAAGCTTGGAAAACTTCCGGATGGTTACCGCCGGGCCGTCCAAAGAGGCCGGCGGAAGAACAATGTTTACGCGTGAACCATCCGACAATCTTGTATCCGCAATAGGGCTGGCTTCGTTCACTACCCGGTTCGCCTCCGCCGCCATTTTCTGAATCACATCCCGAAGTCTATCTTCGGAAGAAAACCGTTTTTCCCACAAATACAGTTTTCCGTGCTTTTCATAGAAAATATTCTCATGACCGTTAATCATAATCTCCGTCACAGAGTCGTCCGACAGCAGCTCCTCCAAAACATCCAGCCCGCGTATTCCGTGAAAAATCTCTTCCTTTAGCCGGTATTTTTCCGAAAGGGGCAAATAATGCTCCCGTCCGTAAGAAAGAATTACCTGCTCAATCTCGCCCTTCACCTGTTCATCCGTCAGTTCCGTGGATAAATCCAGCCGTTCCAACGTCTGCCTGCGTATCTCCGCTGCCGCATCCTTCAATCATCTCTTCCCCCTTTTTTACCGCCGCTTTCACCGCCTCCTCAAACAACACTCCTTCGACTTCCTTTACAGGGAACTCCCGTATTCCGGAATATAATTTTGTCTCCCCGCTTTCTTTCATCTGGCGTCTGAACTCCTCCTGAACCGCCTGTCCGTGTGCCGTTTCCCACACCGGCATAAGGACACCGTCACAACAATTCAATATGTCCTGTCCCACACAATCAAACATACCTACCGCCACAAAAAAAGCACGATATTCCCTATCCCACAATTCTCCCTGTAACAAATTCCTGATATCTTCCTTCGTCATATGACGCAAATCCGTATACCACCGTACCGGACCTATCATATCCATATACTCTCCGCGCTGCAGTACGCCTTGCACCCGGTCTTGCCGTGAATCTCCCGTCTGCCGCAAAAAATACAACACCTCGGATAAACCATCGCTCGAACTCCGTCCGTTTACCCCGAAAGGAAACAAAGAAACATAAAGCACCTTCCCTCTTCTTCCCAGCTCTCCGGCGATTCTGACCGACAAAAACTCTGCTTCGCTTCCTCCTATAGGAGAAAGATACCCGATTACAGGAATCTTCTTTGCCGTTTTTACAGCAACCAAGCGCAGTTCCAATTCCTTCGCACTATTGTAACGATATAACGAAGCCGCCCCTTGTTCCTCCTTTGTTTCACAGAGACAAAACAACTTCACATTTGTCCCCGCAAGCATTTTGATAACCTCCGGCTCCTCGTCTTTCGACACCAAAACGGCATGTACTCCGTCATTTTTGATATAACTTTCCAGTTCCTCCGCTGCAGAAAAAACAACCGCACGGTACGGAAAATTACGCCCGGCGTTTAAATACTTTGCCAGACGCTCGCCGTATTCCGGCATCTTATCTATAATTACAACCAGTTTCTCCAACGCCACCCCTCTTTCGTCTTTTATTATATTTGTGTGGGAAAATAGACTTTCAAGAACACTGGGAATTTGCACATTTTCCCATACAGCCAGAAAGTCCTTTGCTCGAGATGAGCTTTGATGTATTTATCATAGTCTCTTTTTTTCGTGAAGTCAACCTCTTTCGACCAATTTATTCATTTTCGTCCTTTTTGCCAAACTTTTGCATATTTTTTGTATAAATTGCCGACATCCCTTTCCCATATCGCACTTAAACAATCCTTTATTTAAGCGCATTTTCGCAAGCTTTTCCTCCCAATAATTTACAATTTATATATTTCGGGTATAAATTACCAATCCCGGGTCTATACTTACAATAAATCGCAAACAGAAAGGAGTTTTCCAATGCCGTTATTTCATAAAAAAAGAAAAATCGAAAATCCATTGCTGAAAGAATTACATGCTACCCGTTTGGAACTGGAAACCGCCTACTCCGTATTCGAAAACGCCGTAGACCCGGATCTGGTCTCCAGCAGTATTTACCGTATCAATGCCGTACAGGAACGATACCAGTTTTTATTGAAGCAAATAAAAAAGACCGAGGCCGCCCTACAGTCTTTGTAAAAAACATCCCCGACACTATCACATATGTATAACAATACAGATAGTCCGGGGATATCTTTTCTTATAACGTATTCCTTATTTCAACAGTTCCAGGATTTCTTTGAATTCCTCCCTCTCCCGGGCCGGGGCGTACGCATCTTCCGTGAGCCACCGGTCTTTGAAATACTGACGGTCTGTTCTGGAATCCACTGCCTCTTCCTCGCTACTCTTAAAAATTCTCTCTCCCAACAACACACTATCAAGCTTCACCTCTTCCGGAAAATTATCGGAAGCAACCGCTGCCTCTGCCGCAATTTTTAAATGCTCCAAAGCCTCATCCTCTCGTCCCAATTCTAATAAAAATTTGGCCCGCAGAGAATGATTATCTGCATTTGCCCATGTACCGAACAGCTGTTGATTATCTTCCACAAGACGTTCTAGCGCTTCATACTTATCCAAAACCGCAAGAGCCTCTTCTGCCGGAAGTATATGCACTAATCGGTCGCAGGCGTCCATCATATGTTCATATGCATTCTGCATGTATTTTCTGGTATACGGCACTTTCTCTTTTTCCTCTAAAGCCCACCAAATAGAACGTTCCCTACACCATACCATCGTCGGAATGGTCTCATAGATGGAACGACCGATTGCCTTTCTTCCCATCTCACAATGCTGAAATGCCAAGCGGGCCATCGCTTCAGTGCGAAGCTCCACATCCGGACAATATTTCATAATACGTTCTCCAAGAGCTACAATTTCCTTGTCATACTTCTCCTGATTTTCCTTCCAATTCGGAATATCCGCATCACTGCTCGTTATTAAAAACATGGTATACATCAGTTCGTTTAGCAATGTATAGTTATTCGGGAACTCGGCCACACCCTCTCTGGCAATCTGAAAGCTTTCTTCCAAGGCAGCTCGGTTTAGCGCCTCTTTAATTCGCTTCATATACGCATCCACCGCTTTCTTCTCCATCTCCTCGTCCACACCCAGCAGCTTATCCACCGACACCGCAAAAAAGCCTGCAATGGTCGGAATCAGCTCCATATCCGGGTAACAAGTATCGTTCTCCCAACGAGACACGGACTGGCAGGACACCCCCAACACTTCCGCAAACTCCTCCTGGGTAATTTCCCGTTCTTTTCTCAATTTCTTTATAGTTTCTCCGATTTTTAATTTCATCTTTTTATCCTCACTTTCTTGTTATGGAAAGCAGCGCTCTTTCTGATTGTATTGTACAGGAAATGTAAGAAGGATACAATATCACGCGGAGAGAGTTTTTTTCACTATTAAAGTGATTTTAATTTTCTTCTTGACACCCTTCCCCACTTATGCTATCCTAATAAAAAATTTAAGGAGCACAACCATGAATCAGAGCAGACAGACTTATGCGTATATTATTTATTACAGACGTATTTGCTTGTAGCCTCGCAGTCCGCGCAGCTATAAGCCGATAGGTCTTATATGTCTGTGCGAAAATGTACGCTTTGATTTTAACATACAAAGAGCTTACCGCATTGGACAGAAAGACCTGTTTGATGCGGTTTTTTATTTGTCACAAACGGCCACATTTCTGATTCTTTGTACTCGTGAAAAGGAGGACCCTATGAACCCAAACGTAACACTAACCCTAGCAACCGAAAAAGACGCAGAACTCATTCACCTGATGAAATACGAGGCTTTCCTTCCTCTTTACGAGATTTATCGGGACGATGAAATCAGTCCGGTGAAGGAACCCATTGAGAAGGTTATCGCCATACTGGAAAGAAAAACCTCTGAATACTACATCATCAAAGCGGACGGGCTTCCGGTAGGTGCCATCCGCGTATGCCACAGAAAGCGTGACTACGAGCCACCGGCAGGCGAAGTTCCGGCGTACATTTCACCTCTCTTTATTCTGCCGCGCTTCCAAAACAAAGGCATTGCCCAAACTGCGGTAAAAATGGTGTTTGACCTATACCCGGAAGCAACGGTTTGGAGACTGGATACCATTAAACAGGAAGCAGGAAACTGCCATTTCTACGAAAAGCTGGGATTTGTAAGAACCGGAGTTGAGCATGTTGTAAATGAAAAAATGACCTTAATCGACTACGAAAAGATAATGCATTAAGTTATCCATTGTTTTCGCCCTTACACTATATTATAATTATCTTAGTTACAAAGAGAAAAGGAGACCCCCATGATTATCGAAACCTTTGACAATAAAACCAATGCCATCATCACCCCGCAACGCGTCGCTGACGCACCAAAGGTAGACGCCTGCATCCAGACCTTTTCCTGGAAAATCGAGGAATTTGTACTGGCAAATTTCGATTGTAAGAAGATTACTTCCATCTGGTCCGCCACCGGCGAAACTCCGGTGTACTGCATCGAATACAAGGGCAAGCGTTTTGCATTTTTTAAGACCTACGTAGGGGCTCCTGCCAGCGTTGCCAATCTGGAAGATGCCTTGCAATTACTGGATACCGACAAGTTTATCGTATTCGGCGGTGCCGGATGCCTGAACAAAGAAATCGCCCGGGGCAAAGTGATGGTGCCGACGGAGGCTTACCGGGACGAAGGTACTTCCTATCACTATGCACCGGCAGCGGATTATATTACCGTGAAAAATGCGGACATCGTGGCATCATTTATGGAAGACGCCGGACTTCCTTATGTGAAAGGAAAGACCTGGACCACCGATGCCTTTTACCGGGAAACTACCGGAAATTTTGAAAAAAGAAAGGCAGACGGTTGCATTTCCGTGGAAATGGAATGTGCAGGGTTACAGGCAGTGTGTGACTTTAGAGGCGTAGACCTCTACACCTTTTTTACAAGCGGCGATTTACTGGATGCGCCGAAGTGGGACATGCGCCAGACAAAAGGACAAGTAAAAAACACCCAACACGATGCCGGACATTTTGACATCGCACTAGAGCTTGCTGTTTATGTAACCGAATAGCTCGCCATCGCCACCCAAAACCAAACATAACATTCTATCAACAAATTTACATTTTCACGCAACCAAACCCACCCACTTTACGAGTAGATAGGTGAAGAGCTCTATCAAACGAGGGAGGTACAAACGATGGACGATACACAAATTGTAGAGTTATACTGGGCCCGCAAGGAAGCCGCCATAGAAGAAACCGAAACCAAATACGGTTCCTATTGCTACTCTATTGCCCAAAATATCCTACATAACCCGGACGATGCAAAGGAAAGCGTCAATGACACCTGGCTTCATGCCTGGAACAGTATGCCGCCCCACCGCCCGTCTGTGTTGTCCACCTTTCTCGGAAAACTCACAAGGCGCATTTCCATTGACAAATGGAGACGCACCACCGCAAAAAAGCGGGGCGACGGACAACTGCCTCTGGTTCTTGCCGAACTGGAGGATTGTATTTCCGACGGAAAAAGCATCGAAGAAGAAACGGAACGTAAGCTCCTTGCAGAAGTCGTTGCCGCTTTTGTAAAGAGCCTTCCGGAAACGGAACAGAAGGTATTCCTTTGCCGGTATTGGTACATGGACTCCGTAAGCGCCATTGCCACCCGGTTCCGTTTCTCCGAAAGTAAGGTCAAATCCATGCTTTCCCGCACCCGTGAAAAGCTCCGTGTCCGCTTAGAAAAGGAGGGTTTGGTATGAATACCGACGATATTATAGATGCATTAAATGAAGTTGACGATACCTGTATCAAAAACGCAAGAGAACCGCAAAAGAAAAGAAACCGCAAGGCACTATGGATCTCTGCGGGAGCCGCGGCAGCGGCGTGTCTGGCTGTGGTGTTACTGCTTCCTCGCCTTTCCCACGCAATACGGCACGGTATTCTCTGTGACTGTATTCCCGGCTATCAAATTACGCCGACACCGGCGGTAAGTACAAAATACCCCCTTGGTCTTTCTTATGCCGGCGATTTCCGGGAACGAAACAACTCCGGTATCAGCTTCCGTGATTCCATGATATCATGGCCTTGGGAATACAATTTCATCTGCTATCAGTACCCGGTTGTAGAATATAACGGAATCTCTTATCGTTCCCGCACTTTCTACACAGGAGATGCCGTTTCCGAATCATGGATCGGCACAAAACTTACGGACTTTGTAGCCGGCAAATCTTATTCGGAATCCGACGATAGCATGCCCACCCATCCCACCATCAATTGTGAGCTATACGAGCTGAAAGGCATTGCCACCGAACGATTCCTGGCAGTAAAGTATGAAGGACACGAGGAATACTATGTTTTTATGCATGATAGGGTAGATCCTCTTGACCCCCTGAATCCTCCTGCTACTTTAGGAGATTTGATAACAGACCTAAACCTGACCGAAACCTTTCCTCTGACCTCCTTCGGTTATGACTCGGAACGTTACAGCTTGTCCGAAACCGATAGCAAGGCCTTATGGGAACTGTTTTCACGGTATGCCGACCGGGGCACCATCATGACCGATTTTGCGTACAGAGATCTGGACCTCGGCAAAAATGTTATGACTTTCACCGTAGACGCAGAAGCTCTCGGTATCTATAACAGAGCCTGGTCGCTGACTTCCGGAGGATATTTACAAACAAATATTGAAGATTACGGCTATTATTATAATCTGGGCGAGGATGCTGTGAATGAACTCATGAACTTTGCTCTCTCCCATAAAAAGGACGCTCTGCCGAAACAGGATTACACCCTCATCGGCGAAGTTACCGAAATCACCGACGACTACATCATAGTAGACGACACCATTTGCATGAAAAATCCGGCAGACGGATTGGAGTTTACGGTAGAACTGAGCGATTTGCGTCTGGAACGATATGTTGCCTGCAATAGATTAAAGGTCGGAGACCATGTATTGATTCGCCATAAAGGAACGGGCTCTGCCCGCCCGACACTTATTGCTGACGCTTATGAACTTCACATCGGTCGAATCGATGAGACCTGCACCATCTATATTAAGGAATAATTTTTCGGAGACTGCCATATGACAGTCTCCTTTTCTTAATACTCCTATGCAACACCTATTTTCTTGACCTCAGCCCACGCCTATGTTATTCTAAGATTAACAAACGAAGTACAAAAGGAGGTTATGGCTAATGAAAAAATCTTTTTCAAACAAACACTATTTAGCAACGGGCATTTTATTATGTTCGCTCCTTCTCGTCGGTTGTAACAGCGAACCGGCGGTTAATACCGATCTTCCTTCGGATCCGACACCGGAAGTTACCCGTGAGGTCTCCCCTGATACTACCCCGGAGACCGCTCCGACGGATATTCCGGAGGCCGACCCTACCGAGACTCCGGTAGCTACCCCAACCGAGACTCCGGTGACTCCACCGACCGAGACTCCTGTAGTTGCTCCGACCGAGGCTCCTGTAGTTGCTCCGACCGAGTCTCCGGCTGCCACCCCGACACAAAAACCGGACGACGGCTATGCAGACAGCATCCAGGTTGCCATTGATGAAAACGGTCTGGCAAGTTGGAAACCGGTTCGTGATGCGGTTTCCTATGAATACGATATATGCCACTACGAAGACGGTGCCTTAATCGGCAGCGGTGGAGTATACTTTACTACCGATCCTTTCGTACAATTGGCTCATGGTCAATTTCTGCAAGTTAAGGCTGTTTTCAAAAACGGCGAAATCAGCCCAACCGTAGAAAGCGAAGTTTTTGAACTGACAAGCATGAGACAGGTCAGCTATCCGGATAATCTTGTAAAAGGCAGCCTTGTTTCCGAAAACGGAAACCTTTCTTTTACTTTGCAAACACCGGACTCCCGAACGATCCGTATGATTGGTCACAAGTGTCGTGTGGAAGCCGACGGCACGATTGTCATATCTCCGGGCGGAGACTTGTTTACTGCAAACGAAGTAGGAAAGATTTTCAGTTTTTCCACACAGATGAATAATAATACGGAGTTTTCTTATTCCTACGGTTATACCTTTAAAAAGGACGGAACCGTTACCTCCTGGAAAGAGGATGTCGCCAGCTATGGTTATTTTGGGCAGCCGCATAACATCTCTACCGCAGATTTCTCACCGAATTACCTGTGCTATGCTCCCAAAGAAGGAGAGGGGACCGTTTCTATTTCCTCTTTTACCATAAATTATACACCGGGACGTACCGGCTTGAAGAGTTTGAGTTTTGACAGCGGATTTTTCCCTGAATTTTTACCGGGGGACCCGTATGACAAATCTATCGAAACAGCCTGGGACCCGGACAAGGGGATTTTAGATTTCTACTTACTTGCGGTTCCGGATTCCCTGACCGGTACACCGGAGGTTCACGAATACATTTACGGACCGTCAAATTATGTTACCGGTGACATCAAGGACGGCAGCGGCAAAGTCGTCAGCAAGGATGCTCCGTTACCGGAAGGCGCTACTTTAGAGGTTACCCTCGGCGATTACACCTACGATGTCCCGCTGGTACAGGAGCGGTACACCGGCGCAAAAACCTTTCACGAATTACTTCCGTCGGTTTATCCGGAAGCTACGGGAGATTTAAATGTACTTGTCGTTCCGATTTGCTGGGCCGACCAAAAGGACTGCGCAACCGGTGAGAACATGGACTTCTTAAAGAAGACCTTGGGTACCGTTTTAGACGCCAACGGCAAAGCAACCGAATATTCCATAAGCGATGACGGCAAGTTTTCTCTGAGTGAATATTACAACATATCTTCCTATGGCAAATTAAATGTCCGGTCCTTTATTACCGACTGGTACAATTCTGCAGATGCCTATGAAGAGGTTCGGGACAAGGCTTTAGAGCAGGATGACACCACCAAAATTACCGATTGGGTAAGAAAAACCTACCCGAGCCTGGACTGGTCTCTTTATGACAAGGACGGAAACGGCCTTATCGATCTGGTCATCTTTATTAATACCGGTGATTCAAGCGGTTCCGACAGCTTCACCATCCTTAGTAACGGCGGCGCATTTGCCCGTTTTTACAGTTATACCGGTGAACTGGCCGGCACAAAGAAAGCTCCGAATGTAAACAATTTCCTTAGCATCAATATGGGCATGCTTTACAGCAATCGTCTGATCGGAGATGAGACGAATTATTTCCCGAATGTGCTGATTCATGAGTTTGCACACTGTCTCGGTCTGGTGGACTACTATGATGTAAACTACACCGGCATTGATGCGGTGGGCGGCTACGATATGCAGTCCGCCAACTACGGTGACTGGAATGTCTACTCCAAGTACGGTGTAGGCTGGCTTACCCCTACCGTGATTACGGACGAATCCTTTGGCGGAAGGGACAGCATCGATGTTACCATTCAGTCCTCCGCATTGAATAACAGTGCCCTTGTGATTCCGGCTGCCGGTACCTCCCTTGACGGTTCCCCGTTTAGCGAGTACATTATGGTAGACCTGTTTACTCCGGAGGGCGTTCATGAAAAGGATGCCGCACAATATAATTTACAAGATACCGTAGGCGTACGTATGTACCATGTACATGCACAGCAGGTAAAGCGTGTCCTTACCGCTTCCGACGGAAAAACTTATACCATCGGTACGATTCAAATCGGAAATAACCATGCTTACATGGGACAGAACTACGGATTTTACCATATTGAGCTTATTCAGGCAGGCGGCGATAACACCTTTACGGATTTAACCAATCTGAGAAAAATTATTTCTAAAGATGATTTCTTTGAAGCAGGAGATACCTTTACCGCCGAAAACTACGACGAATTCTTATACGAAGGAAAGATGGATAACGGTGCAGACTTCGGTTACAGCGTTGAGGTGGTTTCCGTAACAGAGGATGGCGCGACCATACGGATTACGAAGAGATAGCTCTGCCGAATAAAGTGCAGATTGATGTTACCTGAAAGACAAAAAAGAGGCATTAACAAAAGAACCTATGCGACATAGCCTGTTGCATAGGTTCTTTCCTGTTTCCCTAGTCCCCCAACTCCCTTAACTTCTTCACCGCCTGCTCCACCTGCACGCCCTCGGTAATGCCCCAGTCCTCCTTTAAAATTCGGACATAGGTATTCCACGCCTTTACAGAAAGTGCAGTATCTCCCGTAATCTCACCGATCTGGGCGATTGCCATGGCTACATCCGTATAGCGAGGTGCCTCCTGTACCTCCATACACTTCTCATAGCAGACCACTGCCTTCTCATAAAGACACGCCCTTGCATACAGGTCTCCGGCACTGTTCCAAACCAGCCATTCCTGCGGTCTTTCCTTCGTCAGCTCCTCCATCCGGGCAAGTGCCTCCTCCTGTTTTCCACGCTCCCATAAAAGCTTTGTGCGGTAGAGTTCGATTCTGCAATCCTCCGCCGTTTCATGATTCTTACAGTCCTTTTCAGAAAGAGACTTCAAACGTCCGATGGCTTCCTCCGCTTCCTCAAGGCGACCTACGTGAATCAGTTCCTCGATGTACCACCGTAACGCTTCCTCGGAATCCGGATGCTTTTTCAAAAACTCTTTGTAATTTAAAATCCGCTCTGCCTGATTATCCAGATTCCAGTCTCCGATAAAACCTTGCTGTGCCTCATTCAGATTCGCATGATTGTTATGATTCTCCGGGAAACGTTCCAAGGCCTCCTTGGCATAATACTCCGCCTTTTTCCGATATTCTCCCGCCTTTTTGTTATACAACGCCGGCAAAAGCTGCAAACAATACTCCTCGTTTCTTTGCTGCGCCAGCTGGGCAAGCAGGAAATTTTGCGCATACTCCAAATCATTCTCGTCAATGGTTTCCTGCAACGACACCATATTCTGAATCCGGGCAAGATGCTTCTCGTCCGTAATATCAAACAGTTCATCAATCGTCACACCGAAATAGACCGAAATCTCCGGAAGTAATGTAATATCCGGCAAGGTCAAACCGGTTTCCCATTTGCTGATGGCCTGGGAAGAAAGATTTAACGCCGCTGCCATCTGCTCCTGAGTCGCAGCCTTTTTCATCCGCAGTTCTCTGCATTTCTTTGCAAAATTCATAGTAACCTCCGTTTCCATCACTTATCTATCAATCATTTTCTAACGGTACCGTTGTAAGCTTACAGGCTCATTATAGCATGTGGCTCATAAAAAACAATGACCGGACAAGTGAGAGGAGACAACCGGCGGTTGGAAGAAATATGCACATTCTCATATAAATACACTCCCGTTGACAAAACTACTCCTACAGGAGTATAATAAAAAAAGAAAAGGAGATGATATACCTATGATTCAGAAACTTTTTCACGGTTCACCGAACATTATCGAGAAACCGATTTACGGCTACGGCAAGCCTTATAACGACTACGGCCTCGGTTTTTACTGCACCGACAGTCTCCAAATGGCAAAGGAATGGGGTGTCGGCAAGGACAATGACGGCTATGCCAACTGTTACGAATTGGAGTGCGACAGATTACAAATTCTTAATCTAAACTCCTCTGATTACTGCATTTTACATTGGCTTACTATTTTACTGAAAAACCGGGAATTTGATATCCCTTCCGGACTTGCCTTGGAAGCAAAAGAATACTTGCTTGCAAACTTTTCTGTTGACTACGAAAGCTATGATGCGATTATCGGCTACCGTGCAGATGACAGCTACTTTTCTTTCGCACAGGATTTCATTAACGGTACCATTTCCTACCGTCAGCTCAACAACGCCATGCACTTAGGAAATCTGGGGCAACAATTTGTATTAAAAAGCAAGACTGCCTTTGAGCGTATACAATTTACCGGTAGCGAACTTGCTGAACGCAGTGAATGGTACGCAAAAAAAATGCAACGGGACAAGACCGCCAGACGGGAATACTTTAGTGTAGAACGCAACCGTCGCGAGCGGGGCGACCTGTATATTACGCAAATTATTGATGAGGAGATGACATCCGATGATACACGCCTACGATAAAACCTATCTTGACAAAGCCCGCACCGCACTGGGCCGTATGTTAGACTTTGCCGTATACGATTTACACTATGATATCGAAGCCTTTTTTGATTTGTTTCTGACTTCCGGTGTGGCTGTTCGGTTTGAAACAGGAGATTTTACAGTGCTTGCCGGAATGTCCGGTGTCGAGCTTGCCTATGAAGTTTTAGAGCACTCCGGTATCGACAGTCCTCGCATCACACCGAACTATACCATGAACCGAAGCGAAGAATACTGGACCGGTTGGGCACTGGCATATTACCAGTGGGACACCGCCCTAAGCTTTGCGGAAATCGTACGCTACATTCCAATCAAGGATATTAT
Source organism: uncultured Lachnospiraceae bacterium (assembly GCA_964610665.1). GTDB lineage: Bacteria > Bacillota > Clostridia > Lachnospirales > Lachnospiraceae > SFDP01. The sequence continues at coordinate 70,490 of CAZSWC010000001.1, read as the reverse complement.
GGCACTTTATTCGCCGTATCATGAAATGGACATCCGCCATTTTGTAGATAAAATGAACGAACTGTACAGAACCGCAAAGCCGGACACCACCCTGAAGCTTTTAAGAAAAATAGCAGGGCTCACCCAGCAAGAACTTGCAGAGCAATCCGGCGTTCCGTTGCGTACCCTTCAGCAATATGAGCAACGACAAAAAGACATCAATAAAGCGCAAGCCGGGTATCTGGTGATGCTGGCTAGAGTGCTGTGTTGCGAGCCGGAAGATATCCTCGAGAAAAGCAAGTAAACAACTGGCCTCCGTGTAACAAGAGAGCATCCCTTGCACAGAGGCCATAAATTCAACTATATTTTCTCCCTACACCGCTCCGCCAATCTCCGCGGCTCCTCTGTTTCCGCCTCATACCCTCTTTCTTCTAACCACGCAACCAGAGAACTCCATACCTCATAGGCCTTTTGATACTCTCCCAGTTCTTCATAACAAAATCCCTTTGACCACAGCACCGCTGTCATCTCGGAATCCAGGAAAAACGCTTTCTCCCAACAAGCAAAAGCCTCCCCGTAGTTTCCCAACCTCTTGTACAAATCTCCTCCGTAGGCATAAAGCATTGCCCGATTCGAAAACTCCTTTTCCGCTTTCTGAAATACCTCCAAGGCCTTCTGATTTTCATCGGCATACAAATATGCCACAAACAAATTGATATGGCAGTAAAAGTCATGAGGTTTCTCCGCAAGCTTCGCTTTCTGCTCCTCGATGTTTTTCTCACTCTCTCCCACCTGAGAACGCAATAGCATCCGTTGCCGCACAATCTGATGATAAACTTCCGGGGCACTCTCTTCTCCCATGGAAAGTCCTTTCTCGAACAACCGAAGTGCCGCCTCCTTGCAATCTACCATATGATACTGATACAAAATCCCGTATAAACGCAAATCATTCATGGTGTAGGCCTGACTCTTTAACAGCTTGTCATATTCCCGCTCCGCATTGTAAAAATCGCGAATATCACGGGTAGCTTCATACACTGAAAAGAGCCGACCCGCATAATTCTCATAGGCGATTGATTGCTCCTTGTACAAATCATCCACGGTCACACAGTATAGTCGTGCGATTTCCGGAAGCATCATCACGTCCGGCATCGTAGAACCGCACTCCCAACGGGAAAGAGATTTCGGTGAAATGTTCAGTAACTGCGCCGCCTGCTCCTGGGTATAGTTTTTTGCAATCCTCAAACGTTTTAAGTTCTCTCCAAAGGTATTTTTCATAGAATTCACCTTCCTTTATTTTCGATTTATCAGCTGATAAACCTATTATAAGGGAAAAGAGAAAGTTATGCCACCTCTCGGTTTGAGGGGAAGGTCTCGGAAAATGAGAATGCTTTACCCCCTCACAATATACACCCCGGCCCCGCTGGTCTCGTAATCTTCCGGAATCTGTAAGGTGTCCGACTCATACATACCGTAGTGCAGCAAATAGCAAACCGTCTGGAAAAACATCTTCATGTCCCAATGGATAAAGATACTCATCAAATCCTTGCGGACATACGGAAGCAACAGTTTCTCCACCGTATTTCCGATAATCTCCGCATATTCGCAAACCAAATCCTGCAAAGCTTCTTTAATGTAATCGCAAATGGTTGCGTATACTTCCTTTGTGAAAATCGGGACCTGTACTGTCAGACCTTCTTCGGTTTTCTTCACCAGACCGCACTTTAAGAAGCCAGCCACCTGCTCTTCCTCGTAGGGATTCAGTTCCTTCTTTGGGTTTTCGGACAATGCCACGAGAAGAGAGATGTTGTTTCCGTTGACCCAGTTATCACGACATCCTTGATAATCGGAGCCGATTCTGTCATATTCTGCCGGGAATGGGTCTGCATCGTAGTTGTTGACAAAGGTTACTTTCCCGTATTCCGACGTTATAAAACTCTGATGCAGATTCGACCAACCAATGGCCTTTGCTTCCTCCCAGCCGGAAAAGTCAATCGTTTCCTCCGGCTTCGCATAAAACATGGCGATGTTATAACGTCGTTCCGCACTTTCCGGATACTTGTCCCCATAAGCACCGCAATAATGCGCCTTACCGCCTTCCGCATAGGAATAACCGGCCTCTACATAAAGCAGCCACATCAAATATTCATAAGCAAACTCCTTGCCGTAAAAATCAAGGGCGGTAATCTTTTCTTTCAGGTCCATCAATATCTTTGCGGTTCTTTCATTAAAACCGTTCTTGCGGAACTGGATACAGGACAGTGCGCAGGCATCTTGATATACCTGTTCCGGAAATACACAAAAATTCGTACTATACTTTCCCTTCACCGGAGAAGTCATAAGGCCCGTATCAAGCATTTGCTCCAAAACCGGCTCTAAATACACCGGTGCCACACCCAACTCGTCCGCAATTTCATTCACGGTCTTTGCTTCCGCCCGACAGAAAACACAAGCTTGCTGTGCAATTTTCTGCTTCATCACATTCTGGGCGTTTCCACTGTTGCCGCCCCAAAAATAAGTTACCTTTGCCGGTGCATAAGCTGACGTTCCTACATTATTCATCATTTCAAACCTCTCTTTTAACGTATTTTTTGCATCAAACAGTCTGCGCTTTACGGTTCCTTCCGGAATATCCAATTCTCTTGCAATTTGCACAACAGACTGCTCCTTTAAGTAAAACCGGATCATCATTTCCCGGTACATGGAGGTCAGTCTGGAAAGCGAATAGTTCAAGAGAGATAACTCTTCCGCATCCATGAGCCGTTCCAACAGTTCCGTATCTTGTGCCGCTACACCGCCCGCAACCTCAATGGGCAGAGCCGGATTCTGCTTATGTGCCACATAATCTGCGTACTTGTTCCGCGCCATACGCCAGTACCAGGAATGGAAGCTGACAAAGGTTTTCCCCAATGCAATGACCCGCAACGCCTCGTACAAAATATCCTGGGCCAAATCTCTTGCTTCCTCACTATCAGAAATGCGCTTTGCACAAAACAGATAGGTGCTTTCAATTAACTCATCTTGAATGTATTCGTTCATGTTCTCAACCTCTTGTAAATCGATTTACGTTTAATAAGTCCCAAAAGTGATAGAAAGGTTCGGTGTTTTTTGAAAAAAAATTAGAACTCCCTATTTTTTCTTAGGGAGTTCCTCAGAATTATCTCTTCAACAACCATTTGAGCCAATAGACGTCATGTCCTTGCTTCTTTTACACCGAGCAATTCAGAAATCTCTGATGTTTTTGCCGTTATCTTTTCTGTCAAATAACGAATCCCTGCCTACTTCCTCACCATAATCGGAAAGGCTTCCTGCACGTTCTTTATTTCCACATCCGTATAAGTCCCGCCAAATTCACCGTCCAGCGTCCAGTTTACATCCTCCCTGCTTTTCACCTTCATATGCGAAGTCTTAAAAGACTGAATGCAAACCGCGTCAAAGCTTTGTCTTACCAGGGAAATAATAATATCATTCAGCTCCGCAATCGTTGCCGGACGACGGATCAAGATAACCTCAAACTTGCCGTCATTAAAAGAAACGTCCTTTCCGGTAATATTTTTAAAACCGCCTACGCTCAAGGAGTTAGTCACCATTCCGTAAATGTAATTCCCCTTCATAACACCCTCATCGCATTCGATCTGCATCTCATAGGACTGGATGGAAGACAGGCTCTTTACGCCCTCCAATATATAGGCCACATGGCCGAAGATGTTTTTCCATTGCTGGTTTGTGGCATAGGATACATCCGTAAACAGTCCGAAAGCCGCAACATACACAAAGTTCTCTCCGTTAAAATTCCCGGCATCACACAAAAACGGCTTGCCCCTGGTAATAATTTCCGTCGCTTCCCCGATGTCGTCTGACAATCCCAGGCTTCTGGCAAAATCATTGGTACTGCCCGCCGGGATATAGCCCACCGGCGTACTGACTCCGCTTTTGATCAGACCGTTAACCACTTCCCGCAGAGTCCCGTCACCGCCGCTGCACACAATCAAATCATACAAATCGGCATCTCTGTTTTCCACCAATCTGCAGGCATCTCCCCGCTCTTGGGTCGGATATACCGTAATCGGATACTTTGCTTTCGCAAAGGCATCCACAATCTCATGCAGGTTTTTTACAACCGTTCCCTTGCCCGCCCGCGGATTATATACAAACAAAATCCGCTTCGGGTCCTTCCTTGATAGTTTTTTCATGTTCCATTCCTCTCCCATTACTTTACTGCATTATATCTCTACGTTACCAAAGTATACTACCGGAAGAAGGATTTTTCAACCCGCAAATTCCCTGTTTTCTCCTTTATTGCCTGCACTCCTGTCCCCTACAACCTTAAGTCGTCCTCAAAACTTATCTTAGGCACAAATCTTTTTATTCAAATATGACACTTTCGTTTCCTTCTTTTCCTATGCTATACTATATCCTAAAGAAGCCGTTCTTTGGCTATTCTTGTAATCACATAAGAAAGGATATCTTATCATGAAACAATCATTTCGCGCCGGTCTTGCCACCGCAAAGCTGTGCTTAAAGGAACAAAGCTATTTCGGCTTTGCAAATCTTCTGGCTCAGTATCTTTTGCAGGCAGGCGGTCTGGCTGCACTGTTAATGATATGGCGTTCCCTGTTTTTGCAAGGGGTGGATTTAGAGGGAATGCGTCTAGAACAATTTTATACTTATACGGTATTGTCCACTATGCTGGCACCGCTTTTGAACATTCATACGCCGGCATCGGGCTGGCTTCACGACGGAACAATGTTGGGACTGTATCAGCGTCCTGCAGGAATATTCGCCCAGCTTGCGGCCCATACCGTAGGCGGCTGGGGAATGCGGCTTTTATGCCTGTCTCTGCCGGTACTGGTGATTTCCCTTGCCTGCGGACTTGATTTACGTCCCGCAAGCCTATGGTTTTTCCCGTCGCTTATTTTGTCGGTCTTGCAGGGCTTTGCGGTGGACTTTTTGTTTGCCTGTCTTCTGATTCGTATGAAGAATCTGGAATGGACGGTGCATTGTCTCAGAGAAGCGCTGACGGCGCTGTTTACCGGCTCCTTGATTCCTTTTGCCATACTGCCTTGGGGCATCGGCGACTTTTTGCAGTTGTCTCCCTTCGGTACGCTGGCAGGAGCTCCGCTCTCCATTTACACCGGGCTGTCGGAGCCGGGTATCCTCATCATTACGCAAATTGTCTGGAATGTGATTTTATGGCTGCTGGCCGTATATTGCTTCAAAGCTTCCGGAGAAAGGATGGTGTCCTATGGCGGATAATATCAAAGGATTCTTCCGGCTCTTAAAGTTGTATGCCCGTATGGATTTGATCTGGCTTTTGCAGGACAAAGCCACCGTACTCCTTGTGGTCATCACGGAAACCTTAAGCAACCTGTCCGGCATGGCGGGGGTACTGCTTTTGGCTGTACGGTTTGGTGGCGTAGGCGGACTAACCACAGATGAAATTTTATTTATGCTGGGCTTTTTTGAACTGGCAGACGGCCTTGGCTGGATGCTGTTCGGAAACTATAACGTGATCCACATCAGCCGCCGTATCGGCAGAGGTCAGGTGGACCACATGCTGATTCAGCCGAGACCTCTTTGGATGCAGCTTCTTACGGAAGGCTTTATGCCCTTTTCCGGCTGTCACGGAGTGTTCATCGGTGTCGCACTTACTTCCGTTGCAGTGGCACGACTTGACATCGCACTGTCTCCGGTCTGGTTTTTGCTGCTGCTTTATTACCTTGGTATTCACATCGTATTGCGACTGTCCCAAAGCTTCCTTTACGGCTCCGCCGCTTTTTATAAGCCGGTGGCCTGCGAGGAGATTTCCAGTATGATTTTGGATATGAACAGTCAATTGGGACGCTTCCCGCTGTTCGGACTGCCGGGGTGGCTGGGTACCCTGTTACACACGGTACTTCCCATCGGGCTCTTGGCTTATTTCCCGGCACTGGCTCTGCTAAAGGACCTGGGGAAACCGACGGAACTCGCCTTTCCGTTTCTGGTGGCAGGCATCTTCCTGACCGCCGCCCTGATTTGCTTTAAGAAAGGACTGAACCACTATGCAAAATACAGTTGTAACCGATACAAAGAAATGGGACACCGTTGTTGATATCGAAGGCGTCACCAAGTATTTCGACCAGAACCGTCCGGTCTCTTTGTTTAAGCGTGAAAAGCATCGCATCTACGCCTTAAAGGATGTATCTTTCACCTTACAAAAGGGAGAATTTGCCGCCTACGCAGGGCCTAACGGCGCCGGAAAATCCACCACCTTCAAGCTTCTTTCGGGTATGCTCTGCCCGCAGGAAGGAACCGTGCGTATTTTCGGAATGGACCCTAATAAATCCCGCATTCCCGTGATGCGACGCACCGGCATTTTGTTCGGTAACCGCAGCGAACTGTGGTGGGATCACCCGGTTCGTGCTTCCTTTGAGTGGAAAAAGGAAGTTTGGGACATTAAAGATGCGGATTATGAGCGTGTTCGGGAAGAGCTGACAGAACTGCTTTCCCTTGGCGACCTTTGGAACAGCTACGCCAGAGAGCTTTCCCTCGGCCAGCGCATGCGGGCAAACCTGGCTCTCATGCTTCTCCACGAACCGGAACTGGTACTCCTTGACGAGCCGACTTTGGGACTTGATGTCCTTGCAAAACGACAGATGATTGAGTTTCTGAAAAAAATCAACCGGGACAAGCAGGTGACTATCCTGGTTACCTCCCACGACGTGGACGATTTGACCGAAATGGCAAACCGGATTCTTCTGATAAACGAAGGCCAGCTTGCTTTTGACGGTGACTACGACCGACTCATCCGCATGACCGGCGACAACCGTGTCATCAAGCTCACCGCAAAGGGTGAAGCACCTACTCTCTCCGGAGCTGACTATGTAGGCACGGTCGACGGGAAGCATCTGTACCGCTACGATGCCAGCAAACTTTCCGTACCGGAGCTTTTCGGAAATATCTCCAAGTTACCGATGGTGGAAGATGTAGAGCTGGGACATGAGGCCATTGAGCAGGTCATAGCGAGATTGTATGAGGATTGGAGGAAGGCGGAATAAATGGGAAATGTCTATTTTATATCCGGTCCCTGCGGATGCGGAAAATCAACACTCACAGATGCCTTTGCGGAGCATTTGGTGCGGATAGAGAAACGAATACGAACTTACGTGATTCATGGGGATGATTTTCACCATGGTTTTGTGGGAATGCATTTTGGATGTGGTAGGAAAGGCACTGGTGCGTGGTTTGGACGTTGTAATCGATTATGTCGTGGAAGACGAACTGCCTTTGTTAAAAAAGCTTGCAAAGGAATATGATGCGAAGCTACATTATGTGGTTCTAACGGCATCGGAAGAGTCCATCACGAAACGCCTTCAGACTCGAGGAGATAATGACCTGATTGAACGTGCACTATTCTTAAAGAACAAACTTGACCGTCTTCCGGAAAATCAGGGACATCTCTATGACAATACGGGAAAGACCGTGGCAGAGGAAGTCGCAGAGATTTCGAAAAACATGGAGAATTACTTGGTATAAAAAACAAATCATTTTTGTATGCCACAGTATACAAAACCAATAGAAAAGAAAGGAGTATCACCATGAACGTATATGAAAAAGTTGAAAAAAATATCAATGACCTAGTAGAAAATAACGTGAACTGGTCCGCCTGTGCAACCTCGGAAGAAATGAAAAAAGCCAGAGAGGGCCAATTAACACTTAAATTCTTTGAGAAAGAAATCCCGACGGAATGGTTAAAGGATATCAAAGGGAAAAAGATTCTCTGCTTAGCGGGAGCCGGCGGATTGCAGGCACCGTTGCTTGCATGCGCAGGCGCAGAGGTGACGGTTTTGGACCTTTCCGAAAAGATGTTGGAAAAAGACCGGAACATAGCAGAAACGGAACAATTAAACATACGAATCGAAAAGGGAAATATGTGTGATTTATCCCGCTTTCCGGACAGTAGCTTTGATTTTATCTTAAACCCGCCTTCCCTAATGTATGTTCCGGATGTTAAGCCTGTTTTTAAAGAATGCTATCGTGTTTTGAAAGCAGGCGGCACCTTTATCATGATGGCACCGAGTCCGCTTAATTATCTCTGCGATTTTGTGGAGGATGAAAACGGCGGATATTACAAAGCGGTGAACCGGATGCCGTACTGCTCTTCCGATTTTGATGAAATGGGCGATTGGGTAGAATACGGACACACCATGGAGGATTATATCGGCGGACAAATCGAATGCGGATTTGTCATCAACGGTTATGTGGAATGTCAGTTGGAAGATATTACAGAGCTGCAGTTTTTGACAAGAGCTATCAAATAGCATCTATCGTTTTCGGACAACGACACGTAATCAACAACACTACAGGAGGTTAAAATGAACACTGTTTATTATTCCGACGAAAAAATACTAATTCGAAGCATGAAACCGGAAGATTCCCAAATCTTCTACGACACCTATTTATCTTACGACTGGCACCCGGATATTGAAACCTACGAAACCTATTACAAAGAGCAGGAAAAAGGTCAAAGAAAAGTTTTCATTGCGGAATACGAAGGAGAAGTCGTAGGCCTTTGCACCCTGGTATTAAATCCGACGGAAGGTCCTTGGCTGAGCATGGGATACCCGGAAATTGTAGACTTAGGCGTATTTTTCCACATCCACAAAAAAGGCATCGGAACGAAGCTTCTGGATGTGGCGGAAGCAGAAGCCGCAAAGATTTCCGACACCGTATTTTTAGCGGTAGGCCTTCACTCCGGATACGGTCCCGCACAAAGAATCTACGTAAAACGGGGCTATCTCCCGGACGGCAGCGGAGTCTGGTATCAGGGAAAGCAACTGGAGCAATACGCACCCTGCGTGAACGACGATGACCTGCTGCTTTTTATGTCAAAAACTCTTTAAACAAAATATATTCCTCAACCGCTTGACAGAACATAAATCTCGAAGTATAATCAAGCTATAACCTATCGAACACATATTCGATATAATATTTGGTGGAAGGAGTAGATACCTTGAATCACGACGATTTTACCCAACAGCTTGATGCAGTGTCCGAGCGCGTCCTATCAAAGGCACTCACCATTGAAGATGCTACCAATTACTCGGAATCTTTGTTTGAATCCATACGTCATATCAATGAATACGGCGAGGAATTTTGGTATGCCAGAGAATTGGCAAAAATTCTTGAGTACAAAGATTTTCGTAATTTTGAACTCACTATTTTTAAAGCAATGGATGCTTGTAAAAACAGTAATCACTCTATTTCAGACCATTTCGGTGAGATCACCGAGATGGTCCCGATTGGCTCCGGTGCACAAAGAGGCTTTAAAAGTTACCAGCTTTCAAGATATGCTTGTTATCTCATTGTAATGAACGGAGATTCTTCCAAAAAAATTATTGCATTGGGACAAACCTATTTTGCCGTAAAGACAAGACAGCAAGAACTCATTGAAAATTTCGAAACCTTAGATGAGGATACAAAACGTCTTGAAATCCGCAAAGAAATGATCGAACATAACAAACTTCTTGTTGCCGCCGCCAAAGATGCCGGTGTAGAAACACACAAAGACTACGCCATTTTCCAAAATGCAGGATACAAAGGTCTTTATGGCGGACTTACCGCCGGTGACATAAAATCCAGACGAAACCTTGGCAAGAATGAAAACATTTTAGACCACATGGGTTATGAAGAATTAGCAGCTAATCTCTTCCGCGCCACCCAGGCAGAAGCAAAGCTCCGTCGTGAGAACATTCAAGGAAAAGAAAATGCAAATGCCGCACATTTTGAAGTCGGCCAGGCTGTCCGTGATACCATCAAGGGACTTGGAGGTACTATGCCGGAAGATTTACCGACTCCAACGAAAAGTATCAAACAAATCGAACGAGAGCAAAAGAAGCAAAACAAAATAGCTAAAAATAACAGCTAAGAAACTAGATAAATACAGTAGCACCCCGGCGAGTCCTCATAATAACAAGCTTGCCGGGGTGCTGACCTATATACATAATTTACAGTTTTCTTGCCTTTATCACAAAACTATGATGAAGATATTGTGCTTTATGCCCCGAATAATATTTCTCCGTATAAAGTGCATCTTCCTCTTTTTTTGAATCCTCAACCAAACATTCCACCTTGAAACCGTTTTTCGCCAAACTATTAATGTAGGTTGCCAGTTTCCAATTTGTTCTCACCATCATTTCATCCCGTTTTTGGGCTTGTATCGTAATTTCATCCACATAAGAATGATCTAATACATACTGACCATTTCTCTGCTCAATACAAGGCAAAATAGGGTTGTCCCATGAAAAAATAAAAGTTCCGTTTGTTCGTAAGTATTTTGCCACCAAGGATATTGTTTTATCCAAATCCTGGGTCCAGCCTATTCCGTATACCGAATAAACCAAATCAAAATAGTGTTCCGGAATCCCCGGATTCACTTCCATAGGGGACAGAAAAAGATTTCCCTCCATTCCTTCTGCTTCCAGTCTCCGGCGTGCTTTCGTTATTTGCTGTTCGGAAATATCAACGCCCCATAATTCTTTTGCATGTCTTTTTCCGCAATACACCAAAGATTGTCCATCCCCACACGCAAACTCCAAAACCTTTTTCCCGGTCAAATCATCCAGCAGGTGCAGCTTTTCTTCATCGGACATAAGCACACCCCATTCCGGCAAATGAGTCCCACCCCAATCTTTAGAGGCAATTCGATCCCAACCTTTCCGATTCATCTCCAACGAATCACTGATACTATCTAACCACATGCTCTCATCTTGAATAATGCCTTTAAACAAAGTATCAATCGTAACATGAAAATACTCTGCAATCAGAGGTAACAATGAGATGTCCGGCAAAGCCTTCCTGTTTTCCCACTTACTGACTGCCTGCGCAGAAACACCGATTGCATTTGCGAAGTTCTCTTGACTGATACCGTTACTGATTCGTAAATTCTTTATTGTCTCGCATAATTTATGATTCATATTTCAGTCCTCTTTTTCTTTATTGAAAGCTTTCTGGATTTATTTTACCGTAACCGCAACCGAAATACAATGGAATTGCCTTTTACTCATCTCAACCACCGGTTAAATACATAAACTCTTTTCATACACATCCTAATGTAACAAATTTCCCCTATGTCAAAAACTCTTTAAACCAAATATGACACATCTCTGCCATTGAAAAAACACTCCCTTTATGCTAAAATATCCTCGATGCAGTTGTTTTTCATCACGAGAAGGGAGTGAGTTTCGTGGATTATCGTTTAAGAGGACATAACTTAACAGGATTTGATCAGCTCCGTGCAGCTTATATCTAAGCGGCAGTGTACGGAGCGGTATCGCCGCTAATTCTGATATATGCTGCACTTTTTGAATGGATACTTTTAACGATTGCTTTCGCAATCCACCACATTCAAAGGAGTGATTTATATGTCATATATCAACGCAGAAAAGGTCCTTCCGGACTGGCTCATCAATCAGGTACGAAGCTATGTCGGAGACGGCCTCATTTACATACCGCCGGAGACAGCTACCCGCAAGGCATGGGGAAGCAAGTCCGGCACAAAGAAGCTGTTAGAAGCAAGAAACCTTGAAATCCGCGCCAAGAAGCAGACCGGTGCCACCGTGTCATGCCTTGCCACAGAGTATCATCTTTCCGAAGATACCATCAAACGGATTTTGTACCGATAACGATATGAGTATCGAGAATAGGAATAAGAGTCCAAGTGCAATTACTTGTGACATCTTTCAAACACAAAACCCCTCCGTGGAATCACCTTTTTCGTGACCCGGAGGGGATTTCTCTTTATTTCTTCATCGTCCTGTAACTATTTTTCCATGAACGACACTTTTTTCCCACAAACGACATTCATTAACCTTACGATTCTATAACCGCTTTAAGCTTTCATCGCTTCAAACACCATGGACACAACTATACCCAGCCCCGCCGACAGCAAAACAACCTTCACGGCACTGAGCTTCTTTTTCCACAAACAAGTAATAGTGAAATAAACTCCCAAAAGCAACACTAGAATTACCAGGCATACCACATCCACTTCGAACTCCTGCAGTCCGGCAAATCCGATTGCTTTTAACAAAAGCATGCTTCCCGTAGATAAAATCAATGCCACAACCACCGGCTTTACGCCTCGCATAAACCCTTTGAAATACTTGTTATCCGTCAGGTTTTTCAGAACCGCTGCAATCAGCAGGATAATGAGAAAGGACGGCAGTACCACACCCAAGGTGGCCGCGATGCTTCCGAAGGGTCCGCCCATCACGGAACCCACATAGGTAGCCGTATTGACCGCAATCGGTCCCGGCGTAGATTCGCACACACCAAGTAAATTGAAAAACTCCGCTTCCGTCAACCAGCCGCGATTTATCACCGTTTCCTCGATAAGCGGTATCATACCGAAGGCTCCGCCGAAGCAGAACAAACCGATCTTAAAAAACTCCAGAAAAAGCTGTAAGTATATCATTACTCCACCTCCTTTTTCGGAGAAAGCACCGCATAGAGCACAATTCCAAGCACCCCGCCCATCAAAATAAACCAAACGGAGCTGAAGGATACCGACAACAAATCAAACAAAATCAACAACGCAAATACAATCCCGAAGGTAAGTCTCGGAATCAGCCCTTTTTCCACTTTTTTCAGCAAACCGAATCCTGCCCGCAAAATCAAAAACGCCACGCCGCATTTGATTCCCGTAAAAGCATACGCCACATACTTGTTTTGTAAAAACGTATCCAAAAACAAAGAAATCACATACAAGATAATAAGGGACGGCAACACCACTCCGAGAGTCGCCATAGCACTTCCCGCAACTCCTTTCTTCTTGTAACCCACATAAGTCGCCATATTAATGGCAATGGGACCCGGCGTAGACTCCGCCACCGTAATAATCTGCATCAATTCCTCGTCATCCAACCACTTTTTCTGCTCAACCACGATTTCCTTGATTTGCGCAATCATGGCATAGCCGCCGCCAAAGGTAAACAAACCGATTTTGGCAAAGGTTAAAAATAATTCCGCTAACATCTTTGGTTCCTTTCCATTCTATCTTTTGATTCTTTTCTGTACTTCCTTTTCCGTACGAAATCAATTTACTTGATTTTTACAAAAAAAGCAAGCATAAACACAATCTTTGAAACTTTTTTAAATTTGGTATTGACTTGCTCCCTGCGCGCAGGTTTACAATGCATTTGTAACAACAAATTCCGTAGCTTACAAGCTCTGTCACGGCCGAACAGCGACTTGTAGCACAACCCCAAAAGGAGAATCAAAATGAATCAGGATACAGAGAAGAAACTCATGAAAATAAGCGAAATAACCAAGCTCGTCGGTGTTTCCCGAAAATCACTGCAGGAATACGATAAGATGGATCTGGTACACCCTACTGCTACCACCGAAGGCGGTTACTGGCTGTACGACGAGGACGCGGCAGGAAAAATATCCACCATCCAACTCTTTTCCATGGTAGGCTATACCCGGAAAGAAATCAAAGAATTTATTGATACCGTCACCGGTTTTGAGCATTTGGAAGAACGTCAGGCAAGATATCGGGATGCCATTGAACGATTAAAGAAGAAACGTACACAACTGGACAGTCTGATTTCCATGGCAGAAGCTATGGCAGCATGCTCTTCTCCTCAGTCGAGGGACACCTTAAAAGCACTCTATGAATACAAAAAAGGCGGCACCTTTTCGGAAACCTCCACAATGGAGAACCTGCAACGTTCCATGGACTACTTTGCCGAGCTGGAAGAACCGCAACGGGAACAGGCAAATCAACTCGTCTCCGTAATGCAACCGTATGTTGTAAAGCTTATGGCGTTAAGCTGCTGTCAGGAGGAAGCACCGGATTCCTCCTCCGTACTGGAAAAAGTCGAGGATGTATTCCAGGAATGGAAAGCTCCTTATACCATTCTGATGCGTTCTATGGGATATGCTTCTGAATCGGAATCTTTGCATGACCTGCCTCTTTCGGAACAACTGGAAGCCTTTCGGGGCTTCACCGAAAGCACTTTAGGAGGTCAGGAATCAGTCGGTATAGGCGACACATTGGCAATGCAACTCAATCACAGATACGGAGCGGGTACTGCAGATAACATTCGGAAGATGATAGATGTATTTATAGAACACAAGACAAAGTAATATTATTACAACAAATGATAAGTAACACATTCCGGTAAAACGATACCGTCAACAGATTATTAATATCTGTTGACACCCGAAGCCACGAGTATCCCTCCGGCTCGGGCGTGGCGAGTTCTTGCGCTTGTTCGAACGGTATAACATAACCGCCCACCGCATGATACTACCTGTGTTTGCATTTCCCGAAGGGGCGCGTTCTTAGCGTAGCCGAAATCGCCTTCTAGAACGGCTTAGGCTTGAGGACGCCCCCGAAAGGCTTAGCCGTTCTTGAAGGAAGTTCGACGGAGCGTTGCGCTCAGCAAACACAGGTAGTATCATGCGGTGGGCGGTTTCTGGACACTTCCCCAAGCGCAAGAACGGGAAATCACCCCTTCACAGCCCCCGACAGCCCCTCGGCATAATACCGCTGGGTGAACAAAAACAGCGCCGCTATCGGAATTGCCACACACACGGAACCCGCCGCAAACCGGGTATAATAGTGGTACACATATTCCCGCTCCAGCATGCTCCAAAGTCCGATGGCCACCGTATAATACCGGCTGTCGGCTCCGGCGATAACTCTTGCAAAAATGAAATCCAGCCACGGTGCCAAAAAGGACGTGATGACCGTGTATACAATAATCGGCTTAGACAGCGGCACCGTGATTTTATAAAATATCTTAAATCTCGATGCCCCGTCTATCATGGCAGCCTCATCCACACTTTTCGGGATGGTGTCAAAAAAGCCCTTGGCGATATAAAAGCCCAATCCCGTACTTGCGGAATACACCAGCACCAATGACACCAGCTTCATGACACCCTCCGTCAGGTTAATACCCTTTAAGATGTAATACACCGCAATCATGGACATAAACGCCGGAAACATCCCAAGCACCAACGCCACATTCATAAAGGGTTTTCGCATCTTAAAACGCATTCTCGACATGGAATAGGACACCGCCAACACAAAAAAAGTGGAAATGATACACGTAAAAATCGATACAATCAAAGTATTGGCAAACCACCGCGGAAAATTCAGCACATCCGTTTCCGTAAACAACCGGGTAAAGTTTGCAAAGGTGATTTCCTTCGGGAAAAAGGTAGTAAAATAGGACCCTGCCTCCCCACGTAGAGAAGTCATAACAATCCACAAAATCGGGAAGAGCCACACCAAGGCCAACACAGCAAGAATCACATGGAGAAACACCGTGCGCATTTTCTTTTTTTTCATTGAAAGCCCTCCTCATTTTTATACGCCGCAGTTCTGCGGTACGCCACCAAAGAAATCACAATGGAAATCGCAAAGGTCAAAATACCGATAACCGCACCGTAGCAGTAATCTTTGTTGTCGATGGTCAGCTTATACAGCCACGTCACCAAAAGGTCCGTCTTTCCCGCCGTTCCCCGGTAATACTCCAGTGTTGCCGGAGCCCCGCCGGACAGCAGATAGATGACATTAAAATTATTGATATTGCCGATAAAGGTGGTAATCAGGGTCGGGGCCGTTACAAAAAGCATATACGGTAAAGTAATCTTAAAAAAGGTCACTCTGGCGTTGGCACCGTCCACCTTTGCCGCCTCGTAAAGCTCAATCGGAATATTCTGCAAAATACCCGTTGTTGTCAACAACGTGTAAGGCACGCCCACCCAGATATTCACAAGAATAATGGTCACCCGCGCCCAGGTGGCATCCGTAAAAAAAGGCAACGCCGCATCCCGGGAAATTACCCCCCATTCCCGCAGGAGCACATTCACTGCGCCGTTGGGCTGTAGCAGAGTTCGCATGGTAAGAAGAGTAACAAACTGCGGTACCGCAATGGAGAGGATAAAGCAAAACCGCCAAAAGCCCTTCCACCGAACTTCCTTTTTGTTAATTAAAATCGCCAACAGCATTCCCAAAATATAATTTAAGAACGTGGCAAAAACCGCCCAGGTAAAGGTCCAACCTAAAATCGGCCAAAAGGTTTTTCCGAAAGCCCCGTCAAAATCCAGCACTGTTCGAAAATTATCCAGCCCCACCCAGGTAAACAGCTTTCCCGGCACCTGATGGTCTCTGTCATAGTTGGTAAAGGCCATACTGATCATGAAAACCAACGGCAGTATGGTAAAAATAAGCACACCTAAAACCGGCAAGGAAAGAAGGGTCCGATGCAGTCTACCGTTAAAGTGCATCTCGATTTCTTCCCGGAAATCCGGTACCCGGCGTCCCGCCCGGGACAGCTCCTCCGCATTATAAGCGGAACGCACCGCCATTCGTAAAAATAGCAAAAACGCCAAAGTCAGGAACACGAAAATCACACCGGAAAGCAGGATTAGAAGGGAATTGTCCCCGGGCTCGTAGACAAAAATCCCCTGGGCATCATCCCATACCTTTTCCTGAGTTTTCGTTCCTAAGGTCGGAAGCTTGGAAAGCACATTCAAACCTGTTCTGAAAAAATAAATCACATAAGCCGCTGCAAGAAGGAGGAACAAAATTCCCTTTACAATCTGCCCTCTCCGGATATTTCCCAGACCCGGCACAAGGAGAGAAAGCTTGGTGAAAAGATCACCTTTTCCCCAGGATTCCAAAAAGCCTGCCTCACCGATGGCTCTGAATTTTTTTGCCTTTTTCATACTGCCTCCTTACCCGTGCCACATTTTAAATATACTAACCTTCCAAGAACAAAACTATACCGCTCCGTCCTATTCCGCGCAAATCGCCGCCTGTCTTCTTAAAATCCTGTCCCGGCATTTAACGCTTCTTCCAACTGTTTGGTCCGTTCCGCCGCATTTTCCTTGGTAATGGTTCCGTTATAAATTTCCTCCGCAAAGGTCTCCACAATCTTGAACCAATTAGAGATAGCCGGCACCGTCGGCTGTACTACGGAGGTATGAAGCACCACTGCGTTTTCCGCCTCTGCAATCGGACTCTCCAACACTTCTTTGGACTCCGCAAGATTCACATTTACCGGCGTTACCCCACGATATTCAAAACGGTCTCTCTGTACACTTTCGCTGCCAAGATATAAAGCCAGTGCTACCGCCGCTGCCATGTTTTCGCTCCGCGGATTTACACCCACTGCTTTAGAACCGGTGAACTGACGCATCACACCGGATACTCCGTTATCAAAGGAGACCGACGGAAGCTCTGCAGTTTCAAAGTCGTCCCCTAACGCATCCTTAATTGCACTGGCTTTCCAGGAGCCGGATACAAGGGCTCCTAAAGTCCTGTTTTTCAGACGGGTAACGGAATCGTCTCCGGACTCCTTGTGGAACTTCGGGTTCTTCACCAAATCCACCAGAAACTCCGTAACAAAGCCGAAGTCTCCGATATTTGTCCCTGCCTCCTCATCGGTACCATCCGGTCCGTATAGGGTAAAACCGCCTGCATAATAAAACTGCTCGATATACCAGCTGTCGGTCAGCTCCATACCAAAGGCCGCAACACCCTCTCCCAAATCCTTGGCAAGCATAGTATTCAAGGATTTCACTTCGTCATCATCAAACATTTCATCATTGTAATATAAAATCAACGTATTCGGCGTATACGGCACACCGTACACCGCATCTTCATAGGTCACACTGCGAAACATGGTGTCGTTGTTCATGGTGCGAATGGTCTCCAATGCAGAACCGCCGAACTCCGCCAAAGCCCCGGCCCCCACCAAGGTCGCCAACTGGTCGTTGGCATACATATACACATCCGCTGCCGCATCCAAATCCTTCGTCACGATATCCCTCGCATCACCCTCGGAACAAACCCCATACTGAAAGGTGATGTCCCACTCCGGATGTTGGTTCGCAAACTCCTTGCACCACTTATCGAGAAGACCTCCCGGCAAACCCTCCTGCGGTGCCTGATCCTCTGCCGGAGACCACACCGTAAGAGTTATCTTCTTTGCCTCACCGGACTGACCTCCTTCGCTTCCGGACTGACCGACACCCGGCGTCGCATTACCGCCGTTTCCGGAATCCTCACCACAGGCACAACCGGCCATACCGCCAAGCATCATGCCGCATACCAAGGTTGCGGCTATTATTTTTCTAAGCTTTTTCAACACTCTCATTCTCTCTTCCTCTCATTTCTGTAAGTCGCCAAAACAAAAAGGATGGCGGCTCACACATTTATGTGTATAGCCTAACCATCCTCTAAAAAAATATACTGATTCAACTTTAAAAACTACTCTACAAAATACACTCTTCCGTCTTTTCTCGGCAATACGCCCGGATACTCACCGTCTACATAGCCGAGCACACAGTTTCCGATGCCTTCGTATTCTCCCTCAAGCCCCAGAGACTTTAGCCACTGCTTCCATTCCTCCTGCTCAAATACCTCCTTGGCACGATGAATCCAGCAACTGCCGATTCCAAGCTCATGAGCCGCCAACATCAGATTACCCATCACAAGACTTCCGTCATAGACATAGGTTCCCTTCTTTTCCGCCAGTACCACAAGTACCACCGGTGCTCCGTAAAACGGGTCATTTTCGCTGCCCATCACCTTTGCGTTTGCCTTGGACATCTTATCTCTGATTTCCTTGTTCGTTACGGCAACAATCACCGGTGTCTGCAGGTTCATTCCGCTGGCGGCAAAGGTTCCTGCCTCCGCGATTTTTTCAATTACTTCTTTCGGAATCATCTCGTTTTTAAACCGGCGAATACTTCGTCTAGTCTGCATTTTCTCTAATACATCACTCATCATGCTTCCTCCTTCGTTTCCTCTTCCTCCGGAAGAATCGGATTTGTATTTTGTCTGCGGTACATCCATGCCATGGTACGGTACTTTTGGACATCAATCTTTTCGTACTGATCCTTCTTCATACGCCACTGCCAGTTGCTGCCCATGGTGGACGGGAAGTTCATACGGGCTTCGTTCCCAAGCCCCAGCAAATCCTGCATCTGGAAAATTGCGGTATGCAGGTGGGTACGGTACGCCGTTCGAATGAGCGCATCCTCCACAGACTCCTGACGACCGATGCCGAAATATTCACGGATGCGTCCCATATCCCAATCGGACTTACCGGACAGACAGCCGTGCAAGGTCTCGTTGTCGTGGGTACCGATATAAGCAATGCTGTTGGTCGAGGTGTAATTATGTGGCAAATACGGGTTGTCCGGGGTGCAGTCCAGTGCAAACTCCAGCACCTTCATGCCCGGATATCCGTTCAACTCCATCAAATCCACCACCGGCTGAGTCACCACGCCAAGGTCCTCGGCAATAATCTTACCTTCGCCTACCACCTCGTTAATCATCTTGGTCAGCTTTTCGCCCGGACCCTTTTTCCATTCGCCATTCATAGCGGTTTCGCTCTCTGCCGGAATGGAATAATAGTTTACAATACCGATAAAATGGTCAATACGAATCACATCGTAGCGTTCAGCGGAAATCCTCATACGACGTCTCCACCAATCAAAATTCTGTGCCTCCATCACATCCCAACGGTACAGCGGATTACCCCAACGCTGGCCGGTGGCAGAAAACAAATCCGGCGGAACTCCCGCAATATTGATTTCTCTGCGGAGAGCATCCAGCTCAAACAAATCGTAATGCGCCCACACATCCGCAGAATCCATTGCCATATAAAGCGGAATATCACCGATAATCGCCACACCCTTGCGTTTTGCATACTTCCGCAGGCGGTTCCACTGCTCGTCAAACTTAAACTGACAGAACATGTAGTAACCCACTTCCTCGGAAAGCTTTGTCTCCATCTTAGAAAGTGCCTCTTCCTCATGAAGACGTAACGGCATCTCCCACTCCTGCCACGGCTGGCCGCCCAAAGAATCTTTAATTGCCATAAAAAGCGCATAGTCTCTCAGCCAATACTCATTCTTCTTACAGAACTCCTTAAACTCCTTGGTATCCTGATGCTTGCTGTTTTTATACGCGGTATGAAGCACCTCACGACGGCCCATGTAAAGGGCACCGTAGTCCACTGTCTCCGGCTTCTCGCCCCATTCTATCTCACTGCAATCCTCCACAGAAAGCAAGCCCTCCTCAATCAAGGTCGGAAGGTCGATAAAATACGGATTGCCCGCAAAGGCGGAAAATGACTGATACGGGCTGTCGCCGTAGCCGGTCGGTCCCACCGGCAATACCTGCCAGTAAGAATACTCCATCTCTCTTGCAAAATCCACAAAGGCAAAGGCTTCCTTCCCCAAAGTGCCGATGCCGTACGGTCCCGGAAGACTGCTGATCGGCATCAAAATGCCCACGCTCCGGTCCCACTTTTTTTCTGTTGCCATAATAAAATCCCCTTTCGGTTCGAATTTTTTTCTCTAAAAATGACTCGGTATATAGCGCACCGTATGAATCACGACTATTTTCTCCCTCTCCCTTATTTTATATACGATTGTGTAGTTCTTGATAAACAACTGCCGATAACCCTTATTTGCATATAACCCAACCCTTCGCTCTGCGCCTCGCTGTGGCATATCTTCCAGACTATATATTGCCGTCTCTAGTAGTTCAATCATTCCTATAGCTGTCTCCAGCACCTTCAATTCTTGAAAAATATATGCATAAATACTGTCCAAATCGCGCAATGCCCTCGGTGAAATCTTCACCTTATACTCACCCAATATACTTCCTCCTTAATGCACTTAATGCTTCCCTCGCATCCATTAACTCTGCTCCGTTTGCAATTTCCTCTTCCGATTCCCTGATTGCCATATCAACATTAGACGAATCTAATAAACGCTCATAAGTTTCCATGCTCATTACTACCAAATCCCCATATCCGTTTTTGGTAACAAACACCGGTTCCTGTTTTTTATGGCAACGTTCTGAAATCTCTGTAGTATTTCTCAATTCTTTGATCGGAATAATCTGCGGCATACTTTGCACCCCCTTTTATAACATAATTATAGCATTATTATGCTTCATTTTCAAGTAATCTTGTACCAGTCAAAACCATGTTTTCATATAAAACTTTCGATTATGTGTAAAATCTTACTTCCAAAAATCTCAATTATGTGTATTTTCATACATTCAAAACTTTGGATTTCGTGTTACGACCTTTCAAAGAAACAAAAGCCCCAACATTCCCTGCCGAGGCTTTCGCACAAAACCTTATTTTTTTACATCCTACACCACATACTCCGTGATACAATCATACCACTCCACATAGGTGACACCATTGATTATCAGCTTATCATTTTCCGGTAGCTGCTCCGACCACTTTTTCCCGTAGCGGTCAAAGGCCCAGTCATCCCGGTTAAAGCGACGCCAAAGGACGGTTCTGCCGTTTTTATCCAGAAACTGCTCCGATACCACACCCGCATTGTAGGTTTCGATGTCCATGACACAGACGGTATCGTACTTCTTTCCGCCGATGGTAACGGTATAGCGTCCCACAATATCCAGCAGGAACTCTTTATCCGCACTGGTTACAATGTTTCCTTCCCGTTTAATGTCACCCTTCGGAGAAAGATTGGTTTCGTTTCCGCAGTTGTTCTCGCCGAAGCCCCAACAGGCCATAAACTCCTCTCCGTCCAAAAAGGTAATATAATTTCTGATATCTCCGTCGGTACGCATAGTAGCAAGATACCGGCAATGGGTATCCGTCAGCTGTGCCACAAAGGTACGGTTGATGACTTCCTTTTTCCCGGAATAGGAAGCCTCCCTTGCGGTCAGCTCCACACCTTCGATGCCGTGTACCATGGCCTTTCCCGTCACCTTCAAATCATACACATGATTGCACTCCCGAGACGGCATATCGTACATGCCCCAGGATAAGGATTCGCCCAACTTCGGCACCAAAAACCAGCCGATGAGCTCCTCCCATTTCACGGAAAACGGTGCCTCCTCGGATTTTTCTATGGTGTAATTCGGTAATAACTTCGGTAATGTCTTCATATTTTCCTCTCCTTTCACCTGCTCTGTCTGATACGGATATTGCTTCTTGAAATTCTGTTTCGCGGTATGCAGCCGACTCTTTACGGTTCCCACCGGAATGTTAAGACGCTTTGCAATTTCCGCCTGGGGAAGTTCTTTCCAGAAGTACAAATAAAGAATCTGCTTATCCTTGTCCGCAAGGACGCTTAAGGTCTCCCTTACCGTCTCCTCTATCGTTATACCGTGCCGTCCGTAAGAAAGCTCCTGCTCCGGCACTTCCTCCAAAGGGATTTCCAGCTCCTTTGCCTTCTGCCGGAAATAATCGTTGCATTTATTTCTGGCAATGTTAAGAATCCACGCCTGAAAGGCTTCTTTCTTGTTTAGCTGACTAAACTTTTTACAAGCGGTAATCGCTACCTCCTGCAGCACATCCTCCGCATCCGCAATACTCGGCAACCGAAACTTCACAAACCGTTCCACACCGGCTTTGTATTTTTGAAACAGTTGTTCAAATTCATCCATATCATCACCTCCTAACATATCATAGTGAAATCGATTTCATATAGTAAGACGCTATTTTTTGAAGAAAGGTTCACTTCCTATCATAATTTTATTAGCCAAATAGATATAGGCGAACGCGCGAAAAATAGGAGCCCGTGCTTTCGCGACGGGCTCACTTTTACGCCATAAATCCTCTCTTGGACTCATTCATATTCACATACATCTCATTTAACGTCCCTCTGCCATAGGTCAGTCCCGCATATACCTGCTGGGTATTTTTCATCACCGGACCGCTGGTATCCTCTTCACTGACCTTCTGATAGCCGGTAAGCAGCTTTTCAAAAATTTCCGCTACACCGTCTAAGAGCTCCGGCTGCTTCTGCACCTTCGCGGCAGTTAATTGCTTATTTGCAAAGATGTATAAGCTCATCAAATGATAGGAAAGACCGATGCTGTAATCCAGGGATGCCATCAACTCGTTAACAAACCGCCCCGCATGGGCCAATTCCTTTTCGTAAGTAGCGGTATCTCCTTCTGCAAAGACTTCCTTCGCATACTCGATATCCTTTAAAATAATCTCGTACATGATTACGACTAATTCACTGCGGGAGGCTTGTGTTACCCGCATGGAAAATTCCTGTATTAACTCTTTTCTCATATTCTGCCTCCGTCTCGCTTCATTCTCTACCGTTGCTCCGGCTTTTCAAACCGCCCCGGCTTCACGACTTGTCCTTACGCACTGTTACCTTTGAAATAACATCCCTTTAGCCCTGTAACAAGGACAAAATCTGCTGCGGTCTCTCGTTTGCCTGAGCCAGCATTGCATTACCCGACTGGGAAAGCACCTGCTGCTGGGTGTAGGTTACCATTTCCTTTGCCATATCCACATCCTCTACACGGGACAACGCTTCCGTTAAGTTCTCTGCAGAAATGTTCAGGCTGTTAATGGAGTGCTCCAAACGGTTCTGGTATGCACCGAGCTTCGCACGGATGGAGGAAACCTCATTGATTGCATTTTCAAAAATCGTAATGGCCTTCTGTGCGGACTCCTGGGTATTTACGTTTACCACTGCGGTACCCAAAGTATCCGTATCCACCTTCGGAATACGAACCTCCATGGTCTGGCCTTCGTTTGCACCGATTTGCAAATCCATCGGACCTGCCTTTAATACAGTAACGGTGGCCTCTGCCTCGCCCTGTACCTTAAACTTCATTTTAAAATCATCCACATCCGTTACGGTTACATAATCTCCGTCGATGGAAACCGTAGCCGTACGGGCAAAACCGGTGGTGTAATCTAATTTTACTTCCGCATCTACACCGGCTCCGCTCATACCGGAGGAAATACCCAGGGCCTTTGCCAACTCCTCATTGGTACAATAAATCTCGATGGAAGCGTCATCGCCCTTGTCCTTGGTCTCAAACAAAAGACCCGTTGCATCTGCAATAGTTGCGGTCTCCGGCTCACCGTTCGCATCTTCCACGGTCGGAGTAACTTCAATATCTACCGTATCTCCCGCCACGCGAAGCTTCTCATAAATATCGTTCAGAGTATCCGTCTCCACGATCTCAATTTCCTTTTCGTTAATGGCAATTTTTCCGTTATAACCGAGCGCTGCGGTCTTACTGGTGGTTCCCGGAATCGTGGTCTCTACCTGCGCCGGCTGCGGTGCCTTGGTAACGCTCAACGCATACTCGGTAATAGATACGGAATCGGATAAGGAAATCAGCTGAATCTTTTCGTTATCGGAATAAGAACGACGGTCTACCGTACCGTTTAACAGCTTCTTCGTATTAAATTCGGTGGTAGTGGAAACACGATTGATTTCCTCATTCAACTGATCGATTTCATCCTGAATTGCAGCACGGTCTTCATCGGTATTTACACCGTTTGCCGCCTGCACGGAAAGCTCACGCATACGCTGAAGCATTGCTTCCACCTCATCCAATGCACCTTCCGCGGTCTGAATTACGGAAATACCGTCTGCCGCATTGCGGGATGCCTGTTCAAGGCCCGCAATCTGTGTTTTCATCTTTTCGGAAATAGCCAGACCCGCCGCATCATCTGCTGCACGGTTGATACGAAATCCGGAGGAAAGACGCTCCAGGCTCTTATCCAGAGAGCTGCCCGTCTTTCCGAGAATGTTACAAGCCTTTAAGGCCGAAATGTTATGATTGATTCTCATGCTGTCACCTGTTCCTTTCCGGGACCGCCCTGCGTATCCTTACGCAAGCCCTATGCCCGCTCGATTTCCATGATATGAACAAATACCGCCTTGGAGGCTGCCAGAAGCTGTGCTGTATCCGGCTTCTCACCCATCTGCGGTTCGGTGACATCTCCTTCCTTGTCAATGCCCGGGATTCGGTTTACGGTATATTCTCCCATTCTTGCGTCCGTTCCGCAATATACCATTGCATCCGATACTCCCAAATCAAGTAATCGTATTGTCAGCTCCCGTTTGCTGTGTTCGAGCAGCGCGGTTCCTTCCCGGGAATCACTGCTGACAAAACAGAATATCTGATTGTCTTCTATCTGTAAGTCCGCCTGTACGTTTCCTAATCTAACAAGCGGAATCTTTACCGATGCCTTTCCACCCTCTGCGCCTTCGCTTTCCGTCTGTAGGGTAACCCGCATACTCTTGATTCCTTCTGCGGTTTCTACCGGAAAATCGAAACATTCCTTGCCTGCGCATTCCCCGCGCAGCTTTACTCCCATCTTAATCTGCTTCAGTGCCTTCAAATCAACAGAAGTCGGTTCTCCGGCATTCTGCATATCATCCTCTAAGTTACGAACTGCCTTTTTCAGATTGCGGTAATAGCCTTCCGCAATTCGCACATCGAATAAGCTCTCGGTACTGTCGGCACCGCCGGCTGCCAGAAGAGCATCCGTCTCTGTCTCTGCCGCTTCCACCTTTTCGTCCTTGCGGAACTGCTTTAAAAGCTTACCTAACTTTCCGTACATCTCTCCGGTGCCTGCCAGAAATTCCTTTGCGGCTTCCACGTTGTTGGCGGTTACTACCAGCCCCAGTCCCTTTAAGAACTCCGGTGCCTGTTCCGCCGTTTCTGCGGTCATACGAAGATTTTGTACCGCTTGCTCCGCCTCATCCGGAGAGGCAGCAGTATTTTCCTTATACATCTCGTAACCGTCACTAACAGATATATCGGCAATTTTTCCCGGTATCTTAATACCGGAAAGAATTTGTGCATCGATTCGGTTGCTGTTCGGTAACATTTCCCGAACCTTGCCCACCGTGTCATCCGCTGCCACATCAATACCGCCCATTTTTGCGGTACGCATTGCAGAAAGCAGGTTGCCCAGTGTCAGTTCCTTACCGCTGTCCATCACCGCTCCGATGGCCGCTCCGTCGGTCTTTTCCAACTGGTTAAACAAGCGGTACATACCGATGTAAGCCGTACGCTCCTCCGGCGTCACACCAGCACTCCGTTCCATCTTAAACAAGTACCTTGCAAACTTCTCCGTATCCTGCTCAAGGCCGTCTTCCATACGAATTTCGGCCACTCTGCGGGCCAGTGCATCTACAGTTTCGGTCAGCGGGTTAATGCCCTCTCTGATCAAACGCAATGCCGCTGCCGGATGCATGTTTTGAATCAAATCCGTTACCTTTTTATCGTATTCCTTCACTGCATCCATGTTATTGGCGGTAAGTTCAATGGAATTATAAGCAAGAATTCGCACCGCACGAAGATTCTCCGCGGAAGCTTCCATACCGAGAGACTTTAACAGCTCCGCATTTCCCGCAAAGGCACTGTTGATGGAATCTCCCAATGCCGCCTGCGGTCTCGTTCCCAGCATATCATAGGCTTCTCCCGCACGCTGCATTTTTGCTCCCAGGCCTGCGCCTGCATTTGCCAGCGCTTCTAAAGTTACATCTCCTCTGTTTGCAAAAGTTACACCGAGAGTATAACTCGGAGACTTGGAAAGACTGTCGATATTCTGCATGGTTTTCCGGAACATCTCCTCCATGGAACGGTTTCCGGCAAAACCAGCTTCATCGGTATAAAAACGATAATAGTTATTTTCCAGGACACGAAGACCGTCTACCACCTTGGCAAGACCGGATGTATCGATACGGATACCCTGGCGTTCCAAACGGTATGCAGACTCCGTAGTCATCTTTAAACGAATCTCTTCCAAACGTCTTTTTGCACGAACGACGCTGATGTCAAAATCCATGGAGAAGCCGGATACTTCCGCCAGTACCGCCTGCTCTAAGGAGCTCGGACGGGAATCGTTTCTTAAATCATCCTCCGCAAAAGCAAGGTCGTTAAAGGTAACGTCTTCTCTTGCCGCCTGCTGCATGGCACGGCTCAGTACCGCCTCATTCGGCGCAATCTGTCCCGGCGCAAGCTCCTGTACCTTTTCTGCGGCTTTCTTTACATAGGCACGCTCTACCGTATCCGGTGTAAAGCCCTTCATACGCTCTACCCGGGCACCTACCTCTGCCCTGGTAAGTAACGTAAGACTTGCCTGAATCGGCTGCTTTCCGTCAAGCATGGCCGTCACTGCAAGCTCTGCTACCTCTTCCGGAGTACGCTGCTTCACATCGCTCAATTCGTGCATCCGGAGAAGATTCTCCGGCGTCAGCGGAAGACCGTGCTCCGTCAGCCACCGGGCATTTCCTAAATTTTCTTCATTAATCGGAAGGTCCGCATTGACACACACCTGATTTACGGACTTCGTTAAGTTCTCCCACATCTTATCGGAAACCAGAGTGGACTTTACGTTCCCGGCACTGTACTGTGCCATATACACATTTTCCACCGTCGGCTCTTTTCCAAACTTCACCAAATAATACTGTACCGACTCGGACATACCGGAAAGATTTCCGGCAAACTCCACCGCCTGATACACTTTACTTACGGTTGCTTCCGTCACCGGCATGCCTGCCGCAAGAAGCTTTTCCGCAATATATTCCGCCGCCGGATTTCCCTTTAAGGCTTTTTTCGCCACGTCAATAACAGCTTCCCGTTTTTCGGCAAGCTTCGCTTTTTGTCCCTCTAAATTTTCCGCCTTTAACTCCCGTCCCAGACGAATCCGCTCAATGGCTCTGGAAAGTTCCGTGGCAGTCAACTCCTCCACCGTCACGCCCTCTGCCCGCAGGGCATCATAATCCTCCGCGGTCAACTGCTCCGCGGATTCCTCTAAGGTCTTTTCTTCTTCCTGTATAGTTTCCGGATGCTCCTCCGGATGATTTTTACTTACATCGCCGTAGCAAATTTCCTCCTCCACATTGCCGACAGCTCCTTCTGATACACTTACCGTAATATCGGTCTTACCGCCATCCTTGACGGTTTGTGTTGCAAATGCCGCGTTAAAATCCTTTCCCGCAGCGGTGGCGGAGCGTTGTACTTCTTTTTCCTTCTCCGGGTTCATTCCTCCGAACAAAGACTGGATTCCGTTCATACCAACGCCTCCTCCGTGATTCCTATTTTCTCTACTTATTATTTCGGCTTTTCCCACCGAAATCTTTATACATTTCTTTTTTGTCCGTAGAATAGATTTCTAAGAAACATTATTTTCGGGAGTCTCTATGTCACTGTTTTTTCATAAAACTAAGTCTGCACAAATACGCTTCTTTCACAAATCCACAAAGGATCTACGGCACAAGCTGTGTTCCCTTCTCTGTGTAGGAATTCTGGTACTGATTCCTTGCGGATGTTCCAAGACAAAATCTCCGTCGGACGGGAATACACAACATCCGTCCACAGAACATTTGCCTGCCCCATCACCGGGTAGCCTATCTTCACAAGAAACCTTTTCTGCCTTTTTGGAGGAGTTTTTCAAGGAATATGCCACCGCCGACAGCCTTTCTCTGCATTACACCGTAGCTCAACCGGAACAACTGAATCTTGAACTGCCTCCTGTCTCTCTCGGGCATTTCAGCCCGGAATCATTGTCAGCATCCAACGACACCGCAAAAAATTATTTAGACAGGCTTCACCGTTTTTCCAGGAAATCCTTGTCCCCCGACGAGCAGCTTTATTACGACCTGATTTCCTATGCTTTGGAAAACTCAATTCTTCCGGAGGATACCCTGCTTTACAATTCTCCTCTCGGTCCCACTACCGGTCTGCAGACCCAGCTCCCGGTCTTATTGGCAGAATATCGCTTCTCTTCCTTACAGGATGTAGAAGACTATTTCCTACTGCTTGAAGATATGCCCCGTTATTTTTCGGAGCTTTGCGATTTTGAGAAGGCACGTTCCGTAGCAGGTACCCAGTCCTGTGCGGAAGTATTGTCCCGTATTCTGTTACAGTGCAAATCCTTTGTAGAAGACCCGGGAAATAATTTTCTGATTGAATCCTTCCGGGACCGTCTCACCTTACTGCCGGAGCTGACCGCGGAACAAACAGCAGAACTCTGCATCCGAAACCAGAATCTGGTATTTACCAAAGTGATTCCGGCCTACGAACAGCTCATCGAAACATTAAAAGGCCTGCTGGATACTTCCGTTCCCGCCACGGGACTTGCTGTCCTTCCGGGTGGAGCCGATTACTACGCTTCTCTGATAAAAAGCAACACCGGCTCCGACAAAAGTATCGCGGAGCTGGAACAAATGCTGCAGGATGCCCTAACGGAAAGCATGCTTACTATGTTTACACTGTATGATTCCGTAGCCTTGCGAAAGGAGTTGGAGACCTATCAGAAAGAAGGCCTTACGATGAAGCAATCCCCTACTTCTGACACAAACGGAGCGGCTTCTACCAATTCTACGAAATCCAAACCCGCATCCACAACCGATTTCTCCTCTGCTATTCTACATCAGCTCCAAACTCAAATCTGCAGTGATTTCCCAACACCGGCAGATGCCTCTTTCCGGGTAGAATCCGTACATTCTTCCCTGGAAGACTTTATCAGTCCTGCTTTTTATTTGGTACCGACCTTTGATAACTACAAGGAAAACATCATTTATATCAACAATGCAAAATGCTCCACAGAAAGTCTCTACTCCACCCTCGCCCACGAAGGCTATCCGGGACACCTGTATCAAAATACATACTTTGCCGCAACATCACCTCATCCGGTACGAATGCTGTTGAACTTCACGGGATACGACGAAGGTTGGGGAACCTACGCGGAACTCTATGCATATCAATACGCCGATTGCTCAGAAGAACTCCGGCAGTTTTTAATTGCGGAACAAGTGGCGGGACTTTGTCTGTACAGCCTTTCCGACATTCGGATTCACTATTACGGCGACGACCTTCCTACCGTTTCTGCCCTCTTACAAAAGTACGGTTTCTCCCCGGAAAGTGCGGAAGAGCTTTTTTACACCCAGTTGGCGGAACCGGGAATTTATCTGCCGTATTCGGTCGGTTATCTGGAGATTTGCGAACTCCGGAACCTTTATCTTACCATGAAAGGTAACGATACTTCCCTTCTCTCCTTTCATACTTTTTTACTGGAAACAGGACCGGCTCCCTTTGCTGTACTGAAGCAATTGATGACAGATGAGTTCCGATAGGTCGTATGACCTATAAATATTCATAATTCATGCGATTACTATGTGTAACGTGTAAAAAAGTGAACCTTCTTCGTATAGAAATGAATTGTTTCTTACCTTTTCCTACTGTATAATTGGGAAAGAATGTAAAATTATTTGGTGGAAAGGAGGCTGTTTCAACGGATAAAACAATACCAAAGTTACATTCTGAAGCTATTTTGATTTTTCATTTGGGGATTTACAATTGTGAAAGGAAATTTGTTATGAAAAAGAATTTGAGAACAAGGCTTTTTGCCTTAGCGACCTGTGCATTCATGGGTCTTAGCTTACTGGCACCGGGTTCCGCATCCGTTGCCGAAGCGAAAAGTGACAGTGGCAGACTTGTCAGCGGCTCCGTAAAGTCCGCAACCAACCACAATCCGTTGATTGACCACAAATTCGGCGCAGATCCGTATGCTATGGTTTACAACGGAAGAGTTTATATTTACATGACCAACGACAGCCAACAGTTCGATTTAACAAGCAAGGACTGGAACGGTCATCCGACCGCAGAGAACGATTATGGTAAGATCGGAACGATTAACGTTATCTCCTCGGACGACATGGTAAACTGGGTAGATCATGGTGAAATCGACGTAACTTCCATTGCCGGCTGGGCAAGAAATTCCTGGGCTCCGGCTGCTTGCTACAAGAGAATCAACGGCAAAGATAAGTTTTTCTTATACTTTGCAGACAACGGCAGCGGCATCGGCGTATTGGAAGCAGATTCCCCGATCGGACCGTTCCGTGAACCGGCTACCGGCAGCCGCCTCATTGCACCCGGCACTCAGGCAGCAAGCGGCGTTACCTGGTTGTTTGACCCGGCTGTTCTCGTAGATGACAACGGTGTCGGCTACCTTTACTACGGCGGCGGCGTTCCGGGCAACAACCACAACTATCCGAATACCGCAAGAGTCGTAAGACTCGCCGACAACATGGTTCAGTTAAGCGGCAATGCAGTTGCGATTAACGCTCCTGGTTTATTTGAAGATTCCGGTATCCATAAGGCAAACGGCAGATATTACTATACTTACTGCTCCAACTTCACAAATACCCTTTCTTCCACCGGAAGAGGTAACATTTGTGTTATGGAGAGCTCCAGCCCGATGGGACCGTTCAATTATGTAGGCATTGTACTCAGCAATCCGTACACCTACTTCGGCATCGGCGGAAACAATCACCATGCATTCTTTAACTTTAACGGAAAGACCTACATTACCTATCATGCTCAGACCGTAACCAAGGCTATGGGCTACTCCAAGCAGGGGTATCGTTCCACCCACATTGATGCGGTTTCCTACGACGGTAACGGTCATATCCACAGCATTACCGGTACCATGTCCGGTATTTCTCAGCTCAAGTATTTGAATCCGTATACAAGAAACGAAGCAGAGACCATCGGTTGGAGCAGCGGAATTACTACCGCAAAGACCTGGAATCCGGGCGGCATGGTAAGCTCCGTAAATACTAAAGTAACCGAAATTCACAACAATGACTACGTTGCGGTTGCAGGCGTAAACTTCAACTCCGGCGTAAAGTCCGTTACCGTTTGTGCTTCCTCCCTTGCAGGCGGCAAGGTTGAAATCCGTCTCGGCGGCAGATACGGCACAAAGCTTGGCGAAGTAACCATCAACGGAGATTCCTCCTGGAGAGAATATACCGCTAACTTAAGCAACGCTACCGGCGTACAGGATGTATACTTTGTATTTACCGGTTCCGGCTCCGGCCAGTTATTCGAGCTTGACTACTGGAAGTTCAACAGCACCTCCGGTAACCAGTCCAACCCGCAGCCGACCGCAACTCCTGTACCGAGCAATCCGAACACGGGCACAAGCACCGGTACCGAGCTTATTTTAAACGGCGGCGCTGAATCCGATACCGCAAATTGGGAAGGCTTATACGGCTGTACCTTAGGTCTCGGTTACTCTACCGTAAAGACCGGTGCCCGTTCTCTTAAGATTTCCAACCGTACCATGACCCCGCAGGGTGCCGTACAGAATGTAACCGGAAAGTTAGAGCACGGAAAGACCTACAACGTAACCGCATCCGTAAGATTTAATTCTTCCGAAAACGGTCAGGCTACCGGACAGACCAAGTTCTTTACAACGGTTCTTTACGGCGACGGTACCGCTCAGAATATGGCAACCGTAACCACCGGAAGCAACCAGTGGGCAACTATGACCGGAAGCTACACCGTTCCGAACGATGCGGACCTTAGCAATGTAAGAATCTTTATCGAGACCTCTTACACCGCAAATCCGGGACCGCAGGATCTGGTAACCTTCTTCGTGGACGATGTTTCCGTAAAGACAGCATCTTCTCAGGGAACTACCGCTCAGCCGACACCTACTCCGGCTCCGTCAAATCCGGGTACCGGCTCCACCAACAGCGGTGTGTTATCCGACGGCTGGTATTACATTAAGAGTACTTATGCACAGAAGTATCTTCAGGTAGATGATAATCGTGCCGGCAACAATGTAAATGTTGAAATCGGTACCGGTACCGGCGTTGCAGGTCAAAAGTGGTACTTAACCAACACCGGTGACGGCTATATTACCTTAAAGAACGGCCACGGCTATATGCTGGACGTATATTACGGAAGAACCGATGACGGAACTAACATCCAGACCCATTCCGCAAACGGTGAGGACGCTCAAAAGTTCAAGCTTGCTCCGATTGGTAACGGCGCTTATGGTATTACCACCAAGATTACCAACGGTACCAAGGCTCTGGACCTTTACAACTGGGGCTCCTCCGACGGCACCAACGTATGCCAGTGGACCTACTACGCAGCAGATAACCAGAAGTGGATTTTTGAACCTTGCGGTAACTAATCCACCTTTCTCGCAAATAAACAGAAGAGGCAGAGTAAACCCATTATACTCTGCCTCTTCTGTTTTCATTTATCTCCTTCCGCTTTTTTCTCTTTCTTTTCTTTGCTTTCTTTCCAACACTGATAACAAGCCATTCCAAAAAACGAAAACTCGCTTACGGTAATATAAATATCAGCGAAATTAAATACCGCAAATCCCTTTACACTAATAAAATCAATCACGCCACCATGCACAATCCGGCCTGTATAATTTCCCACAAACCCAATCAACAGGGGCATGGATATCAGATTCAATACCTTTATCATGTTCTGTTCATTACGCTTCTGAAAATAATATCTAAAATAGAAATACATTGCTACAAAAATTATCATTGCAAGCACCGGCATCAGCAATGTCACCACTTTATTTCCGGCAAACATGCTGAAAGACACCCCTGTATTCAATACATACCGAAGCTGCAAAAATTCCCCGATAACAGGTATACTTCGCTCACCCAGATGTGCCTGCGCCAAATACTTCGTAAACCAATCAATCCCCAAAAGAACCAAAACTCCCAATATGTATGCTATTCTCTTCTTCATTTGTAACTCCCTTCCGTAACCTGTTTACTAAATCATTTTACTATAATAAGTTAACAGTTTCAACATTTACCTCACTAAATTATTTTTTCAAAAACTATTGACATTTCTTCCCTTTTTATGGTATCATTGCAATTACTTTGGAAGGATGTAACAGAGCCTTTCCGAGCAATTCTTGGGACCACTCCTTTGGAGTCGAGGCCATACGGACAGCCGGGTCCACTGCCGATTGGCGACGAAAGTTGCCTTATTGATTGAGTTAAAAGCTCAAATTTTATAAGTTGGTTACTTCATAACCGAAATTGCGTTTTGTGACGCAGACTTGTGAAACGGTCAATAAGAGTAGTAAAAGTGATTGCTATATAGACTCTGATCATCCCGAATCCAGACATCAATACTTCCACGTACCGGAGCCATCCGGTATCTTATTCCTTTTTGTGTGGTTGTAATTCATTACTTTAACTGGGTAACGTATTGTCGCAAGCTGTGTTTTTACGCAAGCTTGCTTTTTCATTTACCACACCAAAGGAGATTCTACTATGAGCCAATCCATTCTTAAAAATAAATTAGACCAGACCAAAGCGCCGATTTACGAGGCCCTGGAGCAGTTCCGCAACCGTCGCGTCGTTCCCTTTGACGTACCGGGCCATAAGCGCGGCCGCGGAAATCCGGAGCTGACCGCTTTCTTAGGAGAACAGTGCGTTTCCATTGACGTCAACAGCATGAAACCTTTGGACAATCTCTGCCACCCGATTTCTGTCATCAGAGAAGCAGAGGAGCTGGCAGCGGAAGCTTTCGGTTCAGCCCATGCATTTCTTATGGTGGGCGGTACCACCAGTGCGGTACAGAGTATGGTGCTGACGGCCTGTAAGCGGGGCGATGAAATTATTCTGCCGCGTAACGTACACAGAAGCGTCATCAACGCTCTGGTGCTTTGCGGTGCCGTTCCGGTGTATGTAAACCCAGAGGTAGACCATCGTCTCGGTATCTCCCTGGGCATGCGCCTGGAACAGGTAGAACGAGCCATTAAGGAGCATCCGAACGCCGTGGCGGTACTGGTCAACAACCCGACCTACTACGGCATCTGCTCCGATTTACGGGGCATTGTAAAGCTGGCCCACGAACACAACATGCTTTGTCTTGCGGACGAGGCCCACGGTACTCATTTTTATTTCGGAAAAGACCTTCCGGTATCCGCAATGGAAGCCGGTGCAGATATGGCCTCCGTGTCCATGCACAAAAGCGGCGGCAGTCTGACTCAGTCCAGCTTTCTCCTTGCGGGACCGAACATCAACGAGGGTTACGTGCGCCAGATTATCAATCTGACCCAGACCACTTCCGGCAGTTATTTACTTATGAGCAGTCTGGACATTTCCCGAAGAAACCTTGCCCTCCGGGGAGAAAAGGTCTTTGAACAGGTTCGGAAAATTGCGGAATACGCCCGCACGGAGATTAACTCCATCGGCGGTTATTATGCCTTTGGACAAGAACTGATTAACGGCGATTCCATTTATGATTTTGACCCGATTAAGCTTAGTGTACATACTTTGGACATCGGCCTGGCAGGCATCGAGGTATACGATATGCTAAGAGATGATTACGACATTCAGATCGAATTCGGTGATATCGGAAACATTCTGGCTTACCTTTCCATCGGTGACCGCACCCAGGAGATTGAACGTCTCGTAAGTGCTCTGGCGGAAATCCGCCGTTGTTGCCAACGGGATAAAACCGGTATGCTGACTCAGGAATACATTCCGCCGCAGGTAGTGGCAAGCCCGCAGGAGGCTTTCTACGCACCGAAGGAGAGTCGTCCGATTATGGAAACGGAAGGCATGGTCTGCAGCGAGTTCGTTATGTGCTACCCGCCGGGAATCCCGATTCTGGCACCGGGCGAAAAGATTACAAAGGACATTTTGGAATACATCCGCTACGCAAAAGAAAAAGGCTGTAGCATGACCGGTCCGGAGGACCCGGAAATCGAGCACTTAAACGTACTGGCGGAAGTGACAAATAAGACATACTAGGAGGGCCACCATGGATTTATGGTTCAGTGAAAAACATACTCCGGACGTGAAACTCAGCATCCGGGTAAAAAAGCAATTGTTTTGCAGCGAGAGCGACTACCAGAGAATCGATATTTTTGACAGCGAAGAATTCGGCCGCATCCTTTCTCTGGACGGCAATATCATGTTAACGGAACGAGACGCCTTTATTTACAACGAAATGATTGTACACGTACCCATGGCAGTGCATCCGTGCATCGAAAAGGTACTGGTCATCGGTGCGGGCGATGGCGGCGTGGTAAAGGAACTGACCCGCTACGAACGACTTAAACACATTGACCTCGTGGAAATGGACCCGATGGTGGTAGAGGCCTGTCGCCAGTATTTGCCGGGCAACACCTGTCAGCTGGATGACCGGCGGGTAAACATCCACTACGAAAATGCGTTAAAATTCATCCGCTACTGCGAAAACGAGTACGACCTGATTATTGTAGACTCCAATGACCCTTACGGTCCGTCGGAGGGATTGTTCACCAAAGAGTTCTACGGTAATTGTTTCAAGGCCCTTCGGGAGGACGGTATTATGGTAAACCAGCAGGGTAGCCCGTTTTACAAGCAGGATGCAGATGCCATGCAGCGCAGTCATCAGCGTATCGTAGCCACCTTCCCGATCAGCCGCGTATATCAGGCACACATTCCGACCTACGCTGCAGGCTACTGGCTCTTCGGCTTCGCCAGCAAGAAATACCATCCGCTGGATGACCTGAATGCCGACGGTTGGAACAAGTTACAGCTTCGAACCAAGTATTATACAACCAACTTACATAAAGGTGCGTTCTACCTTCCGGCATTCTTGGAAGAGATGCTGGAAGCGGTGGAGTCGTAACAGAAGCAAGCGTTTATGCGGTATCTGTTTCTAATAGTATGACAGGCCATTCCCGTCATAACAGTAAAAAATATACGGAGAAACTATATGAATAAAAACATCGAAACCTTTATCGGCTGCGATGCCGAATATGAGGACGCTTCCTTAGTCCTCTTCGGTGCTCCCTTTGACAGCACCACCAGCTACCGTCCGGGCACCCGGTACGGTTCCTCTGCCATACGGCATGAGAGCTTCGGCCTGGAAACCTACAGCCCGTATCAGGACGAGGATTTGACCGACTATGCGGTCTTTGACGCGGGAGATTTGGAGCTTTGCTTCGGTTCTGCGGAAGCCGCTTTAGGAGATATCGAAGCTACGGCAAAAGAGATTTTAACCGACAATAAATTACCGTTACTTTTGGGCGGAGAACATCTGGTAACCCTGGGAGCCTTTCGGGCTGCATTAGAAAAATATCCGGACCTTCACGTCATTCACTTTGATGCCCACACGGATTTGCGGGATGATTATTTAGGAGCGAAACTCAGCCACGCCTGTGTCATCCGCCGTTGTCACGACCTTATCGGTGACGGCCGGATTCATCAGTTCTGCATCCGCAGCGGTGAGCGGGAAGAGTTCCGGTTTGCCAAGGAACACACCAATCTACATAAGTTTAACTTTAGCGGTTTAAAAGAAGCTGTGGAAGCCATCGGCGATGCCCCGGTATACTTTACCATCGACCTGGATTGTCTGGACCCGTCCGCATTTCCGGGCACCGGTACTCCGGAAGCCGGAGGTGTCAGCTTTACAGAACTTTTAGAGGCTATTGAAACAGTTTGCAAGGCAAATGTAGTAGCCGCGGACGTCAATGAACTAAGCCCGATGTTGGATGCCAGCGGAGCCAGCACGGCACTGGCGTGTAAGGTAGTCAGGGAACTGATGCTGGCACTCTTAAAAAGGCAAAAGTAGCCAAAACAAAAACATTTTGAATAACTAATATTTTTCCATAAAACAAATATTTCAGAATATCAGAAAAGAGAGGTTAATAAAAATGAGCAGAGTATTAATTATCGGCTGCGGCGGCGTAGCTTCCGTAGCAATTCAGAAGTGTTGTCAGGTCAGCGAGGTATTTACCGAAATTTGTATTGCCAGCAGAACCAAGTCCAAATGTGATGCTTTGGCTGCAAAGCTGGCGGACAAGACCGCAACCAAAATTACCACCGCGCAGGTAGATGCTGACAAGACCGAGGAAGTCATTGCACTGATTAACTCTTACAAGCCGGATTTGGTAATGAACATTGCCCTTCCGTATCAGGATTTGACCATTATGGATGCCTGCCTTGCCTGCGGCGTCAACTACATGGACACTGCTAACTACGAGCCGGAAAACATTGACGACCCGGAATGGCGTGCCATCTACGACAAGCGTTGCGAGGAAGAGGGCTTCTCCGCGTACTTTGATTACTCCTGGCAGTGGGCATATCAGGAAAAGTTTAAGACAGCAGGTCTTACCGCGCTTCTGGGCTCCGGCTTTGATCCGGGCGTAACCCAGGCTTACTGTGCTTATGCATTAAAGCACGAATTCGACGAGATCGACACCATCGATATTTTAGACTGTAACGGCGGCGACCACGGTTACCCGTTTGCCACCAACTTTAACCCGGAAATCAACCTCCGTGAGGTATCCGCACCGGGCAGCTACTGGGAAAACGGCAAGTGGATTGAGATTCCGGCCATGAGCATCAAGAGAGAATACGACTTCGCAGAGGTTGGTCAGAAGGATATGTACCTTCTTCACCATGAGGAAATTGAATCTCTGGCAAAGAACATCCCGGGCGTAAAGCGCATCCGCTTCTTTATGACCTTCGGTCAGAGCTACCTGACCCATATGAAGTGCTTAGAAAATGTTGGCATGCTTTCCACCACTCCGATTCTGTACGAAGGCAAGGAAATCGTTCCGATTCAGTTCTTAAAGGCTCTCCTTCCGGACCCGGCAACCTTAGGTCCGCGTACCAAGGGTAAGACCAACATCGGCTGCATTTTTACCGGTAAGAAAGACGGCAAGGAAAAGACCTACTACATCTACAATGTGTGCGACCATGAGGAATGCTATAAGGAAGTAGAGTCCCAGGCAATTTCCTACACCACCGGCGTACCGGCTATGTGCGGCGCTCTCATGCTTCTCACCGGCAAGTGGAACAAACCGGGCGTTTACACCGTAGAAGAGTTCGATCCGGATCCGTACATCGAAGCACTGGACAAGTACGGTCTGCCACATCAGGAAAGCTACACTCCGGTGCTGGTTGACTAAATAGCATAAAAAACTATACCACACGCGGATTGTTTCGATGGGAGCATAAAGAAGCAATCCGCATAACTATGCACCCTACACGCTTTTCTCGGAAAGGAGGGATTCCCTTTGAATCATATTATCGAACAATCCAACCCGGATATCCAACACCGTTTGCTATCCTCCGGCCTTCCGACTCCGTGCTACATCATCGATGAAGCGAAGCTTATAGAAAACGGACAAATATTAAAAGAAATTCAGGACGAGACCGGCTGCAAAATCCTGTTGGCACAAAAGGCCTTTTCCAACTATGATCTGTATCCTGTTCTTGCGCCTTACCTTGCCGGAACCGAAGCCAGCGGTCTTTACGAGGCTCGTCTCGGTGCTGAGGAGATGCCGGGCAGGGAATGCCACGTTTTTTGTGCTGCATACCGGGAGGAGGATTTTGAGGAGCTTCTTTTGTATGCAGACCATATCGTATTTAACAGTCCCGCACAGCTGAAAAAATTCGGCATTCGTGCCAAAAATGCCGGCAAAGAAATCGGACTCCGTATCAACCCGGAATGCTCCACCCAGGAAGGTCATGCTATTTATGACCCGTGCGCTCCCGGCAGCCGCTTGGGAACGACTTTGGCCCAGTGGCAACGTGAACTGACGCCGGAATATATCGCACTCCTTGACGGACTGCACTTTCACACACTTTGCGAACAGGACTCCGACGCACTGGAGCAGACCTTACAGGCTGTGGAAGAAAAGTTCGGATTTCAGCTTTCCAAACTGAAATGGCTGAACATGGGCGGCGGGCACCATATTACCCGCCCGGATTACGACCGTGAACGCCTAAAAAAAAGCATTTGTCATATGAGAGATACCTACAATCTGGAAATCTATCTGGAGCCGGGAGAGGCCGTTGCTTTAAATGCCGGTTATCTTCTTACCCGGGTACTGGATATGGTACAAAACGGCGATACATCCATCGCCATCCATGATATGTCTCCGGCCTGTCATACCCCTGATGTCATTGAGATGCCGTATCGTCCGCCTCTGTACACTTCCGGCGAGACTGATGAGAAATTATACACCTACCGCCTGGCCGGACCGACCTGTCTTGCAGGAGACGTGGTAGGTGACTACAGCTTTGACACGCCGCTTTCGGAAGGCGATTTCCTGCTTTACGAGGATATGGCTATATACTCCACCTGTAAAAACAATACCTTTAACGGAATGCCTCTTCCGGATATCTGGGAAGCAAAAAAAGACGGCACATACCGTCTTCTTGCCCGGTTCGGATATGAGGACTTTAAATATCGGTTAGGGAGAAAATAAAATAGAACGTAAAGAACCCGCCACAGGCAAAATGAGGCTGTCTACGGCGGGTTTGATTTCTTATTTCTCTTCTATTTTCAATCTCTACATGATGAATCATCTTTTTGACTACTCTTCCCCTTTTAACTCCACTGCTATATACTCATGTTGCAAGTGCGGCAGTATCCTGTTCAACAAAGCCTCTGTGGTAATGCGCAAACTGGAGGTATTCTTACACGGATGACATCCGAAGTATTCTTCCTCAAGTAAGTCTTTATCAATCAAAAGCTGTACTTTACCTTCTGTATCCTTTATCAATCCCAAAACACTGGCAGAGCCCGGCAACACGCCCAAAAGCTCCTCCATAGCCTCTCCGGACGCAAAGGAAAGCCTTGCGGAGTTAATCTGAGAAGAAAGTTCCTTCGTCTTAAATACCTTGTCTCCCGGCATCAAAAGCAAATAATAGTCCGTCTTCTGACGATTGCAAAGCACCAGGTTTTTGCACATTTTAACCCCCAATACGTTATCAATTTCCGCACAATCCTCCATGGTCAGTGCCGGTTCGTGGTCAACGTAGGTGTAAGATATATTTAATTCCTCTAAAAGGGCGAAGGAACGTTGTTCCATTTCTGTGCGAGAAGAAATGTTGGTTGGGGTGGTGGTGTATAGTGTCATAAGAACTCCTTTTCTCTAATATTACTTCTTTTTTTATTATATACTGCTTTATGTCCATTTTCAATGAAGAAATATTATCTTGTCCCCCTCTTTCGCTGTCTTCAAAAAAAGAGGCATTGCCACATAGACAATGCCTCCAAGTTATTTAATTTTACCAGTTAGTCTCTACCCAAAGAGCTTTGTTAAGAGTAATAGATTTAACTGTAATACTTTGGTCTGCCTTCTGAGACTGGATACGTAAAGCACCGATACCGGCTTCTGCAGACGGGTGAATTGCCAAAGTAAAGGTCTTATCTGTAGCTTCCGTTACACCATAACCCGGATAATCCTGGGTAAGCATCTGCCAACTGGTATCATATGCCTGTAAGCAAATCTGATTGTCAATGTTAACATCTACAGCAACAGATACAATCTTGCCATCGCCGATAATTTCAGCCGGAACGCTATAGGATGCTCCCTTATACTGTGCAGCACATACAATTGTAGAAGAACCATCCTCATTCTTTGTTACAGTAACAACACTTGCTTCATCATCACCAACTCCTAAAGTAACATCATCAATGGTTACAGACTG
This sequence comes from uncultured Lachnospiraceae bacterium, assembly GCA_964610665.1. Lineage (GTDB taxonomy): Bacteria > Bacillota > Clostridia > Lachnospirales > Lachnospiraceae > SFDP01. The sequence goes on along the minus strand of CAZSWC010000001.1, from coordinate 29,456 downwards.
CTCCGCAACAAAAGTAATGGAGTTAATAGTGAATGTAGTCGTCTCAGCCTTATCCAAACACTGAACTAACAGTGCAGATAATACATTCTTAGACGGATCAAAGGAAATATAGTAATCTGCAGTTGTCTGCTCAGTCAAACTGTATCCCGGATATTGATTTACAAATGCATTTCCGGTTGTATCATATGCCTGAATGTTAAACTGGCTACCTGCTGTAATATTTAAGATAACAGTAGAAACCTCATTTACCTTTGTAGCCGTCTCCGGTACAGCATAGGTTACACCCTTATAACTTCCTACACAATCAACCTTTACAGTTCCATCTTCATTTGTTGTAACAGTAACTGCACTAGCATCTGTAGGAGTCAATACTACATTCGGCTGTACACTCGGCTCTTCCGGTTCCGGAGTAGTAGTCGGCTCTTCCGGCTCCGGAGTGGTAGTCGGTTCTTCCGGCTCTGGGGTAGTGGTCGGCTCTTCCGGCTCCGGGGTGGTAGTCGGCTCTTCCGGCTCCGGGGTGGTAGTCGGCTCTTCCGGCTCCGGAGTAGTGGTCGGTTCTTCCGGTTCCGGAGTTGTGGTCGGCTCTTCGGTCTCGCCATTCTCTACTACTTCAACAGAGAAGTTTCTGTAGTAGATTAAGGAAGTGGAGTAATCCTCACCGTCTACGGTTCTGATACCGTAGTTAACCGGAGAAGTTAAATCTGCCCATTCAGCCGGAACTTCGTAAGCTACCTGACCGAAATCAGTCCACTCACTTCCGATTGCCTTCTGCCAGTGAATTACAGTGTACGGATTACAGAACTGACCGTTTGCAAGGTGATCTTCACCACCAAGACGAATTGCCTCAAGGGTAATATTAACGGTCTTACCAGCGAACTGTCTGAAGTCAACGCTGGATAACTTAACAACTTCCCAAGTATTCGGAGTACATAAAGTACCGTCTGCCGGCGGAACAATCGGCTCAACCGGACCATTCGGATTTAACTTAAAGGTTACATCATAAAGAGTTGCGGTAACTGCATTTGCGGAGGACTGGAATCTTACCTGATCAATCATCTTGCCCGCATGAAGAGTTAACGGAACAACAACTTCTGCTTCACCGGTTACTTCCTTGGAGAAGAATGCTACCGGATTGCCCCAGCTATCCTTATCAGCGCCTTCATGAGTAAGCTTAACGGTAACCTTCTCGCCTTCACCGGTCTTAACCTTAATTACTGCTTCGTTGTACATGCAAGTATCTACGCTCTTCGGAAGCTTGTAGAATACTTCACCGCCCCAGCCTGCATTTAAGGTGTAAACTTCACCGCCATCTTCGGAACCAACACGGGTAAAGCCCCATCCGTTAGCACCGAGAGTAGCAAACGTATACTCAATATCTTCCGGCTTCTCTACATATACCGGCTTAACGTAGGTGTTCTCACCTTCTACCTTTGTACCGTTGGTAGCAACGTAAGCACCCTTACCTTCAAGATTTGCTTCCTTTAAGGTACCCTGACCTTCCACCTTTACGTTGTCAGCGGTAACAGTTGCAAGTGCAACGTTAGCGTTCATGGTTAATTCAACCTTTGCACCCTTAGAAGCTACCTTCATCTCCTCAGCGGTATTTAAGATAGTTACCTGAGCTGCGGTTGCCTTCTCGGAAATCTCTACAACGCCCATCGGAGCATCAAGAGCTACCTTTGCATTACCTGCAACTTCTGCCTTCTCTACTAAGGAGTTCTTACCGGTTACGGTAAAATAGTTCTTATCGGTGGACTCATCTACCGTAAGGGAAACGGTGGAGTTTACATTCTTGAGGGTCATGGAACTGAACTTGTCACTTCCCTTGTATGTAACATCACCATCAAAATTCTTAAGGGTTACCGTTGCACGGTTAACCTTGTCACTTGCCTCAAGAGCAACTACAGCAACATCACCGTCTGCAAGGTCAAGAGTTGCATTTGCACGAGCTACCAATGCATCTACCTTTGCGCCTTCCTTGGTAAGGATGGTCGGTACCTGCTTAGCTGCTGCTGCAACTGCCTGCTTGTTCTCTAAGTACATGTTAAGAGCTGCCTGCTGGGTCTCCTTGTCAGCCAAAAGCGGAAGAATATCCTTTAAAGAAACTTCATCGAACTCCGGCTCCTGAACCGTTACCTGTGCAGCATCTACGTCCCATAACTGAACCTTAGTCTTGCTGCCGCTCTCTACTACAAGCTCTTTTACTTCTACGCCATCGAAATAGATGTTCTTTGCATCTACTCCGTTCTCAACAACGATGCGATCCCAATTTTCATTGGAGATAACGATTTCGCCATCATCATCAACCATATCTGCGGTAAGAACCAGGGTCTTCGGTGCCTTTGCGGTTACTAACATGTCTGCTGCATTCGCTGCCTTTGCCGGAGCAAATGCGGAAGCAACCATTAATACTGCAAGGCTTCCTGCTACCGCACGTAAACCTAATTTCTTCATAGTTCTCCTTTCCTGTTCCCGTTCAGACGATGGGACAAAGCACACCGTCTGTCGGTACAGACTGTTTTATAATCTAAAACAATTACTTCTTCGGAACGAAAGTTACATCGTAAACCGTTGCGGCACATGCTGCATCGTTTGCCATGAAGGTAATTCTGCTAACCTTCTTGCCTGCAAGGTCTGCCAACGGTACTTCGAACTCTACAACATCCGCAGATACAAAGCCCCACTGGATGAATGCCGGAGTCGGGTTACCCCACTCGTCAACAGCTGCATCAGTGGTAATAACCTTAATTGCTACAGCATCACCTGCGCTTGCGGTCTTTAACTTAATGGTCATCTTCTCGATGTTCTTCATGTCAACAGCTGCCGGAAGGTCGAACTGTACTTCCTGATACTGACCTGCGAAGGAAACATCTACTGCATTGCCGTTTGCCTTTGCTTCATAACCGTATCCGCCCGGAGTAATATCCTTGAAGCTGTACTTCGTATCCTTAGCTGCTGCTGCGCTTGCCTTCATATCGAAGGTTACGTTGTAAACGGTTGCTGCACAAGCTGCATCATTTGCCATGAAGGTAATTCTGCTAACCTTCTTGCCTGCAAGGTCTGCCAACGGTACTTCGAACTCTACAACATCCGCAGATACAAAGCCCCACTGGATGAATGCCGGAGTCGGGTTACCCCACTCGTCAACAGCTGCATCGGTGGTAATAACCTTGATTGCTACAGCATCAGCTGCACTTGCGGTCTTTAACTTAATGGTTAACTTCTCGCAATCCTTCATATCAACAGCCTTCGGAAGATCATACTGTACTTCCTGATACTGACCTGCGAAGGAAACGTCTGCTGCCTTGCCGTTTGCCTTTGCTTCATAACCATATCCGCCCGGAGTCAGCTCACCGAAGTTATAAACGATATCGGAGGATGCTGCCGGAGTGCTCGGCTTCTGGGTCGGCTTCGGAGCCTGAGTCGGCTTCGGAGTCGGGGTCGCATTCGGACCACCGTATACATTAAGTTCTACGGAAGCGGTCTTGCCGCTCATGGTGGTAGCGGTAATGGTTACCTTACCCTCCTTCACAGCCTTAACCTTACCCTTAGAATCAACGGTTGCCACCTTGGTATCACTGGAGGTCCAGGTAACAACATCGTTAGAAGTCTGCGGAGTAAGTACGGTACTCAAAGTATGAGTCTTGCCGTAATCTAACTCACTGATCTTGTTCTTAATCTCAAGCTTTACAGCCGGCTTACAAATGGTTGCCTTTGCCGTAAGAGTCTGAGTCTTGCCTGCGGAAGTTACCTTACAGGTAATGGTAACGTCACCCTTCTTAATACCGGTAACTACACCATTTGCATCCACGGTTGCAACTTTGTCATCACTGCTCTTCCAAGTGATAACAGCATCTGCCGGCGCACCTTCAACATCAAAGTCAAAAGATTGCCGTGTCAAAATGTTACGACTGGTCTTATTCAGCTTTGCCTCCCCGGCTGCATAAGAGGTACCTGCACTTGTAAACAGGGTCGTAACTCCCATCGCGAGCACGAGTGCTCCGCTCAGGACAGCTTTTACTACTCTTTTTTTCATTGTTTCTCCTTTCCTGCAACAGTTTTCCTGCTGCCAGACACTATACTGCGATGCATCTCTGAAAGCACTTACAAGCATTTCGACTTGTCTATGTAAAACACAGATTTTCAGGGTCATCGCGGCTGTATCTATTTTAGTCTTTTTTGTGAATTTTGTCAATAGTTTCCACCCCTTTCACCGTGGATTTGTTACATTTCCACAGAATACGCACCGCTTTTTGTGCATATTGTCCTAATACCTTTATCTCCCATCTGATTATCTTATATTTATAACATCGGCAGCATTTGAACTGCTCCCGAAAAAGTTCCCATTTTCCCACGCCTTCCCTTGACATTTACAAAATGCCACGATATAATTAAAATGGTGTATGTTAGGTAATTATATGTTTTACTTGCATATTATTCCAAAATAATAGTAGGAGGATTTCACATGTCAACAAAGGCTTATTACAAGCACGACGAAATCGGTGCAGGAAAAGTTGGTTTCTCCAGAACCCGTTCCATCATCGAAGCCGCTTTTTACGGCAATAATGTAGTTAAGGTGAATACCTTAAAGGAAGCTTATGATCTTGCAAAAAACTCCCCGGGAACCATCGTTACCGATATGCCGATTTACAGAGGCGAAGAGTTCGGTCTTGAAAAGGACGCAAAGGTTCTTTTATTCAATGACGGTGCTGTTACCGGTCGTTACGCTGCCGCACGTCGTATTAAGGGCGAGCCGGGCGTAGATGACGCTAAGCTTGATAAGGTTGTTATGGATGCTGTTTACGAGACCCGTTGGAAGACCATGTACCATGCTGAGTGCTACGTAGGTCTTGATCCGGAGTTCATGGTAAAGGCACATCTCTTAATTCCGGAAGGAGAAGAGAACATTTTATTCAACTGGATGATTAACTTCCAGTATATGTCCGATGAGTATGTAAAGATGTACAAAAATTCCAAGTCTGTAGGTGACGGTAAGGAAGCAGATATCTACATTTTCTCCGACCCGCAGTGGGTACCGGGCAACCGTCCGGATGTTGATTACAGCTGCTTAAGCGATCCGCTTACGCTCTGCTACTTCGACACCAATGAGAACTGCGCTGCAATCCTTGGTATGAGATACTTCGGTGAGCACAAGAAGGGCACTCTTACTATGGCTTGGGCTATCGCAAACCGTAACGGTTACGCTGCTTGCCACGGTGGTCAGAAGGAGTACACCTTAGCTGACGGTTCCAAGTACGTTGCTTCCGTATTCGGTCTCTCCGGATCCGGTAAGTCCACCTTGACCCATGCTAAGCACGGCGGTAAGTACGGTGTTACCGTTCTTCACGACGATGCATTCATCATCAATTCCGACACCTGTGCTTCCATCGCATTGGAGCCGACCTACTTCGACAAGACTTCCGATTACCCGACCGGCTGCCCGGACAACAAGTATTTGTTATCCGCTCAGAACTGTTCCGCTACCCTGGATGAGGACGGTAAGATTCAGCTTGTAACCGAAGATATCCGTAACGGTAACGGTCGTGCAATTAAATCGAAGCTTTGGTCTCCGAACCGCGTAGACAAGATTGATTCTCCGGTTAACTCCATTTTCTGGATCATGAAGGATCCGACCATTCCGCCGGTAGTTAAGTTAAAGGGCGCAGCACTTGCTTCCGTAATGGGTGCAACTCTCGCTACCAAGACTTCCACCGCAGAGCGTGTTGCTGCAGGTACCGACCTGAACGCTCTCCGTATCGTTCCGTACGCTAACCCGTTCAGAACCTATCCGCTGGTAAATGACTATGAGAAGTTCAAGAAGCTCGTTGAAGAGAAGAACGTAGACTGCTATATCATCAACACCGGTGATTTCATGGGCAAGAAGGTTAAGCCGGCTGATACTCTCGGTATCTTAGAGAGCATCGTTGAAGGCAAGGCAAGCTTCACTCAGTGGGGTCCGTTCGCTGACATCGAGATTATGGATTGGGAAGGCTTCACTCCGGATATGAAGGATGCTGATTACCTTGCTCAGTTAAAGGCTGCTATGCAGAACCGTGTAGATGCAGTTGCTAAGTTCGCAACCGCAAAGGACGGCTACGATAAGCTTCCGGATGAGGCTCTTGAGGCTCTTCAGAAGCTCGTTGATGCTTTAAAGTAATTTTTAGATAACAAAAAGCCCGCGCAAATTGCGCGGGCTTTTTTAACGTCGCTTGGGGGAATCGAACCCTCAACTAGCCCTTAGGAGGGGCTTGTTATATCCATTTAACTAAAGCGACTCTTTATCCTTACTTATTCTACTATGATTTTCCGGATTCGTCAATCGGTTACCGTTCAAAATCCACAGCTCCCTGCATCCAGATATTTCCGCGAAAACGTCTGCCGGCCTTCGGCTCTCCGTATAAATCCTTCTTACTGATACACACCGGAAAACATAAGTCATTGCAACGCAAATCCATACAATATAATTCTTCCCCGGTAATACGGTTTTTGCATTCGGACACCGACTCAATCATGGCTAAAATCGTGTAATTATCCGATTCGGACCCATACGGAATAAATGTAGTTTCTACAATTGAATAAATATCCTCGGATTTAAGGCGATTGCTGATTTGAGCATATAAATCAATATCGTCAATAGTGAGAGCCTCCATAGCTTCCCTATCACCTTTACGTGCAGCTTCCATCAGCTTCGTTCTTCCGGATACCTCCACCGGCTCCTTCATCGGAGTTTCCTTCATAGACAAAGTCGGTAATAAAATTTTCCCTTCGGATGCCAAAGCCGCCAACGTAACCGGGCGTACCCTTCTCTCTTCCGGATAGCCGCCGGAAACATAGTCTGTCACATTCTGCAAATAAAAAATCAGAGATACTCCCAGACGGTAATCGTCACACATTCCCGTATATGCATCCGTATCCACGCGTTTGCTGATAAAAACAACCTCTTTCGAACTTACGTTCTGTCCTTTTAAATAAGGAAAATAATGTTCCATATGAAAGTTGCCCTGCTCGTCATATTCCCCGCGCAATGCAACTCCCACATTATCCGCAACCTCCAGCAGAATTTCAGCAAACATCGCCTTACCGCTCATAGTTGCCATATAACGTTCCGCACCCTGCTCAATAATCAGTCTGACAAGCTGCTCCACGTCTTTTCTGCTCTTCAGATTTCGAAAGCCTACTGTTTTTAAGAAACTATGCATTCTAATACCTCGTTTTCTAATACTCCACAGAATCCACAATACACAAAGTAAGATACTTTGTTAAATCACGTTCTTCATTTTCCCCATACTCTTCGCCTTTTGCATTTTTCAACAAACGTATCACCGGTCGTGTCGGAAATTTATAATTTTGTCCTACAACCACTGCCGTGTCACCTTCATTGGTAATTACCGTAATGCCGATGGGATATGCAGCCACCGATTCCATAAACAGTTGTATCAAAGAAAAATCAAATTGTACCCCGGCCTGGCTCATCAAATAGTCCATAGCTTCTCTTACCTTATAACGAGGCATAAGATTTCCGTAAATCATACTGTCAAACTGATCGCATAAAGCCACAATCCGAACCTCTTGTCGAATCTGCTTTCCTTTTTTATGAAGCGGATATCCGCTTCCGTCCAAGCGTTCGTGATGATATAATATAATGTCTCGAACCGTATTGGAAACCCAGTCTTTTTTCTCTACATCAGTATATCCGTATACTACATGATACATGACTTCTTTTCGAATCTTTTCTTCGCAGGTTTCAAAGTCAAGATCTGAAATATCTGTAGTAATTGTGGTGTATCCGATGTCATGAAGTAAAGCACCGACAGTTACTTCTTTTACCTTATTTTTCGGAAATTTTGCACGAAGCGCAATTAAAGTAGAGAGTGCAGCAACATTCACCGAATGTTGATACAGTGCATCACTTTTCTCTCTTACGCAGGACACACTGTACATCACGTTCGGATCATTTAACAATTCCTCTATGATTTCATCCGCAATCTTAATAATTTCCTTCAACTCATCATGTGTGGCATAAGTATACTTTTCAATAGTATTGCGCACCATTTCACCACACTGTTCTTTAATTTCCTCTTCTACTAAACTGCAAGATAATGAAATATCCTCTTTCTTTTCATCATCCTTGATACATACCTGTTTTACTCCCAGTTCTAATAAACGAACGATATATTCTTTCTTTAATCTCGTCCCCTCTGACATTAATACTACACCGGAAGAAGAAAACAGGTCTTTCGCAAGAATGTCTCCATCCTTAACAGACTCAATCGATATTCTTCTCAATGTATTTCTCCTTTTATGTCACTCTGGCTTTACGCCATATAATTTCTTTTATTCTTTGCTTCATCCAGGGCTTTACGTTCTTCTTCGGAAAGAACTACAAAAGATTCTCCCTTGATAATCTCTTTCACGTAGGTATAACAGCCTTCTCTCGTATGCACCGAAGTCAAAATGCAACCGTTATTCTTATCGTCTAACAGTGCCATGGAAAAGCTCAGTTTTCCGCCCATTTCCTTAAAAGCATCATACTTTACAATGCTCATCTTCTGATATGCGGTTAAAAGCATATCGCAAGCAATATTTAACTTGCCGAAGATAAACTCAATATCAGTTTTCATTTTATCCATTTCACTGAATCTTGTCAGAACGGCAGACTCCAAATCTTTTCCGTTAGCACCCTTCATAAAAGCTCCGTACTTATTGTTCAGCTTGCGAATCTTTATTAAGGATACAATCAAAAGGATTGCTAAAATAAAAGCCATTACTACAGCAGATACTCCAAGAATTAACGAAAAGCGTAACGCTTCCGCCTCCTGCATTCCTGCAATCACTATCGTATTATCATTCATGTTGTTCATCCTTCCTTACTTCAAACGATTAATCATTTCAATCAACCGTTCCAATTCATCCATAGAATAATATTCGATTTCAATTCGTCCTTTATTCTTGGCTTTTTGCTTAATCTCTACTTTCGTTCCGAGAATATCCTTCATGCGATTCTCAATTTCCCGATAAATCACACTATCATCCGGCTTTTTCACCGGCACTTCATCCTTCTTATCTTTGTCAGCCAAAATTTTCTTTACCAAACTCTCGGTTTCACGTACACTCAACTTTTCATCAAATACACGGAGAGCCAAAGTGTGTTGCTCTTCCTTATCGGTAATTGCCAAAAGCGCACGGGCATGACCGCTGGACAACATATTATCAATCAACATTTGCTGTACTCTTTCGTCAAGTTTCAGCAAACGCATGGAATTGGTAATGGTTACACGATTCTTTGCTACCTTTTCCGCTAACTCGTCCTGCTTTAAGTGATGTTCCTGAATCAAGCGACTGTAGGCCTGTGCTTCTTCAATCGGGTTCAAATCTTCTCGCTGAATATTTTCGATTAATGCAATCGCAAAAATATCTTCCGGCGCAAACTCCTTAATAATTACCGGCACTTCTAAAAGACCTGCTTTTCTTGCAGCTCTCCAGCGTCTTTCTCCGGCAATAATTTCGTATCGCTTTTCCTTTTTCTGTACTACAATCGGCTGAATTACACCATATTGTTTAATAGAGTCTGCCAATTCCTGCAAAGCATCTTCATCAAAATTTCTTCTCGGCTGTGTACGATTCGGCTCTATTTCTGAAAGGCGTAAAAATGTTTCACGTGAAACATCATCTTTTTTTTCTTCTACTGCACTCTCCTCTATTCCAAACATTCCTTCCAGGCCATTGCCCAGTGCGGATTTTTTCTTTCCTGCCATTATTATTCCTCCTTAATACTGATACCAATCTCGTACATCACGTTCGATTACTTCATCTGCCAATGCACGATATCCTTCTGCACCGTTACACTTTGAATCATACAAAATAATCGGAAGTCCGTGGCTCGGAGCTTCTGCTAATTTCACATTACGCGGAATGATGGACTTGTAGATATTTTCTTTTAAATTCTTACGTACATTTTCCACTACTTGTAAAGATAAATTAGTACGGGAATCAAACATGGTAAATACAACACCTTCCATCTCTAAGTCAGGGTTCAGTCTCTTCTTTACCAGTTCGATTGTATGCATAAGCTGGGACAAACCTTCCAATGCATAATACTCACATTGAATCGGTACCAATACCGTATCTGCTGTTGTCATAGCGTTTACTGTCAAGGTACTCAATGAAGGCGGACAGTCAATTACAATATAATCATACTCATCCTTTACCTTGTCTATGTAATTCTTTAAAATGTATTCCTTCTTTTCCAGTCCGATAAGTTCAATCTCTGCTGCAGCCAGATCTACATTCGAAGGAACTACCGTCACTCCATCCATTACACTTTTCAATAAACAATCCTTTAATTTACATTCCCCGATAATCAAGTCATAGATGGTATACTTACATTTTTTCTTGTTAATGCCAAGACCACTGGTCATATTTCCCTGAGGATCCACATCTACTGCTAAAACTTTTTTCCCTTTTTCAGCAAGACAAGCGGCAAGATTAATTGCCGTTGTTGTTTTACCTACGCCACCTTTTTGATTTGCAACAGCGATTGCCCGTCCCATAAGCCATTCTTCCTTCCTATTGTTAATCTATGTTTCACGTGAAACATCCTTCCATTCCCTTTTATAAAATGTTTCACGTGAAACATCTATTTTATATCAACGTATTTATGTCTGATTGCATATACCGCAGCCTGTGTTCGATCTGCTACCCCAATTTTCTTAAAAATGTTGGAAACATGATTTTTCACAGTCTTCTCACTAATTTGTAGCTTAGATGCAATCTCCTTGTTATATAAACCTTCAGCCAAAGCACAGAGTACTTCAACTTCTCTGGTAGATAACAATTTGTCCTTACTTCTGGCTTCTCGTTGCAACTCCTTTAGATATCTCTGTTCTTTTAATAAAGGAGTTAAAGTGGCATCAATAAAGTTTTCGCCGTTATAAACAGTATATATTGCCTTTTTCAATACAGAAGATTCAGAATCCTTCAACAAATAACCGGACACCCCAATATCAACTGCACGCATCAGGTATTCTACTTCATTATGAATTGTAAGAATCAATACCTTTTGCTTACTTCCGGATTCACGAAGCTTTTCTAAAACCTCCAGTCCGTTCATCTGAGGCATATTGATATCCAGTAAAACAACATCCGGATGCAGATGCTCAATCAATTCCAAACAGTCTTCACCGTTTCCTGCTTCACCGATTACTTTAATATCTCCATCCAATTCTAATAGTTGCTTCAGACCTTCACGAATCATAGAATGATCATCTGCAAGCACAACATTAATTATCCCCACTATTATCCTCCTTCTCCTGCAACGGAATATCTACATAAACCGTTGTTCCTTCATCCACAATTGATTCTATCCGAAATGCACCGCCTAGCAATGCCGCCCTTTCTCTCATCATAGATACTCCGAATCCATAAGGCGACTTGTCCGACGGCTCTTGTAATTTCATCACATCAAACCCCCGGCCGTTATCTCGTACTGTCAACCTCAATCCATCTCCTGTACAAGAAAGGGTAATATCTATTTTGGATGCACACGCATGTTTAATTACATTATAACACGCTTCTTGCAAAATGCGATACAAAGTTATCTTAGAAATGGAAGATAAATTCGGTTCTTCCGTCTGATTGTGAAATTCCACATCAATATCATTATTTTTCTTCAACTGCAAACAATAGGAATCGATTGCTACCGTAAGCCCCAGATTATCAATTGACATCGGTCGCAAATTAAAAATGATCTCCCGCATACCGTTTATGATTGTTTTAATTGTTTCAATCATGGTCTGCAGCTCTAACTTCACCCGAACAGTATCCATATCCATCAAACGAATACAAAGCTCCGTCTTATGAACCAATGCAGTCAAACTCTGCACCGAAGAATCATGCAAGTCCCTTGCAATTCTGTTACGATCATGTTCATGAGACTCCAAAATATGCAACCCCTGTTCTTTGTCCTTAACAGATGCTTCTATGGATGACACATTCTCCGTCTCATTTGCATGTTCAGTTGTCGTAAGGAACGAATTACGTATAAATTGTATCTGTTCTTTACGATATTTATATTGTTCCAATTTATTATTTAGTTTAGGTAATTTCTCTTTTAATTGTTCCGCTGTACGCAGTAAATTTCTCTTTTCTTCTCCTTCTTCATATACACCCACCGGAGAAAAGAAATTCATATTAGAATCCTGCTTTTGGTCATACTCCTGAAGAGAATACTCCACCTCACGCATTTGTTGCTCTGCATCCTGGATTGCTTCAATAATAGTTGTAAGTTCCTCTTCATTTTCGGTTTCCAATACATCAAGAAATCGAATTGCATCTTCTGTTGTAATATTCTTTTTTTCCAACACCACACCTCCTATGTACTTCGATTTCTCTTTTGCTTACCCCTTAATGATGTCCCTGGCAGGCTTTACAAATTGTATTTTGTCTAATTTCCATGACAGTATGAACAATTCCTGCTTCGGTGTAAGTTTCACCAATGGAACGAAATCCTATTTTCTCATAAAACGGAATTGCATGAGGCTGGGCACCGACTAATACACGATCTGCGCCCATGAGTAACCCCTTATCCACAAGCATACGTACAATAAAATCACCATAGCCTTGTCCACGCTCATCCTGTTTTACAGCAATACGACCAATCTTATAATCTCCCTCCTGTGGCAGTCGATGAAGACGGCCTACACCAACCGGTATCGTCCTATTAATATCTTTATATACAACAGCTTGAACCGCTGTTTCATCCGTATCATCAAAGAGAATATCATCAGACCATCCCTGTTCTTTTCCGAATACCTCACGACGAATCGGAGCAATCTCATCCATATGGTCCAATCCCAAATAATATCTTCCGCAAATCATACACAAAATCCTTCTTTCTCTGCCTTCTACCGTTTATCCGTAATACTTCCTGCATACCGGAAATTTATAACGGCTGCTTTAACGGTTTTCCCTGACCTCTCGGATATTTTTCCGGAGTATTTTTTTCTTTTCGGATTACCACAAAGGTACGTGTGATGTCTGTATCCGGCAAGCAATCCTCCTCCACCCGAAGCAGTTTTCCGCCTAAAATCTTGATTGCGTTTTTTGCTTCATCACACTCTTCCTTGCAATCTCCCGCTTTGTAGGAAACAAAATATCCGCCCGGCTTTACAAACGGAATGCAAAACTCCGACAAGCTGGCCAATCTGGCCACAGCTCTGGAAACACAAAAATCAAACTGCTCCCGGTATACTGCGGTCCGTCCCGCTTCTTCCGCTCTGCCGTGGATTGCGGTAATATTTTTTAAATCCAAAAGTTCAATGACTCTGTTTAAAAATGAAATCCTCTTATTCAGAGAGTCCATCAATACAAATTCCGTTTCCGGAAAAGCAATTTTTAAAGGAATTCCCGGAAACCCCGCACCGGTACCTAAATCCAATATCTTTTTCCCTTGAAAATCATTGATTTTCTTTGCTACAAACAAACTGTCCAAAAAGTGCTTGCAAAGAACTTCTTCATATTCGGTAATTGCGGTAAGATTCATTACCTGATTTTGTGCAACCAAATAGTCGTAATAAGCTTCAAACTGCTGCTGCTGTTTTTCGCTTAATACGATACCGATTTTTTCTGCTCCTTTTACAAGTATTGAATTATCCCGCATGTCTCTACCTTCTTTTCTAATTTGTGAATTATCTACCCAAATACACCAAAAGCACCGAAATATCCGCCGGAGATACACCGGAAATACGGGAAGCCTGTCCCACATTTTCCGGACGAACCTGTTTTAACTTCTGTCTGGCCTCGATTCGAATGGATGGAATGGCATCATAATCGATATCCGCCGGGATGCGCTTATGCTCCATCTTCTTAAACTGAGCAACCTGGCTCATCTGGCGACGAATATAACCCTCATACTTCAGCTCAATCTCTACCTGCTCCGTCACATCGCAAGGAAGCTCCGGACGTTTTTTATCAATCGGTGCCAACATATCATAAGTAAGCTCCGGTCTTGTAATCAATTCAGCCAAGGTACTTCCGGATTTAAGCGGTGTACTGCCAAGCGTAGTTAACAACTCCTGTACCTGCTCCGTTCCACCGATGGTTGTTTCCTTCGCACGAGCAATCTCCTCATCAATCTGCTCCTGTTTCTTTAAAAGCCCCTGATAACGCTCCTCGGAAATCAAACCTACTTCATAACCGTATTTGGTCAGACGTAAATCCGCATTGTCCTGACGTAAAATCAAACGATACTCCGCACGGGAAGTCATCATACGGTACGGTTCATGAGTCTCCTTTGTCACCAGGTCATCGATAAGTACACCGATATAGGCTTCGGAACGATCCAAAACCAAAGGCTCTTTTCCCTGCAGCTTTCGTGCCGCATTGATACCCGCAATCAACCCCTGTGCCGCAGCTTCCTCATACCCGGAGCTGCCGTTGAACTGACCGCCGCTGAACAAACCGCTGATTTTCTTAAACTCCAGGCTGGCCTTAAGCTGCATCGGATTGATACAGTCGTACTCGATGGCATAGGCATTTCTGACTATCTGTGCATTCTCCATACCTTTTACGGAACGGTACATAGCCACTTGTACATCCTCCGGCAAGGAACTGGACATACCTGCAATATACATCTCATTGGTATAATTGCCTTCCGGTTCAATAAAAATCTGATGTCTGTCCTTGTCCGCAAACTTCATTACCTTATCCTCGATGGACGGGCAATAACGCGGACCGGTTCCGTGAATCACACCGGAGTAAAGCGGTGAACGATCAATGTTCTTCTTAATAATATCATGTGTTTCTTCGTTTGTATAGGCTAACCAGCAAGAAACCTGAGGTTTTGTCAATGAATCCGGGTCCGTAGTAAAGGAAAACGGTACCACCTTTTCATCTCCGAACTGCTCCTCCATCACGGAGAAATCGATGGAACGCTTATCAATACGAGCCGGCGTACCGGTTTTGAACCGATACATCTCGATTCCGTGAGCAATCAGGCTGTCGGTCAAATGATTTGCGGCAGGCAAACCGTTCGGTCCGGTATAATTGCTGACCTCACCGTAAATACAACGGGCCTTTAGATAAGTACCGGTACAAAGAATAGCCGCACGACACGGATAAATCGCACCGGAGGCGGTTTTCACTCCCGTGATACAATCATTTTCAGTAATAATCTCCGCTACTTCCGCCTGCTTAATTACTAAATTCTCGGTATTCTCCAAAACCCGGCGCATTTCACGGGAATAATCCTGCTTGTCTGCCTGGGCACGCAAGGAATGTACCGCAGGTCCCTTGGACTTATTTAACATTTTGGACTGGATGTAAGTCTTGTCGATATTTTTACCCATCTCACCACCGAGAGCATCGATTTCTCTTACCAGATGCCCCTTGGAGGTTCCTCCGATGTTCGGATTACAAGGCATCAGCGCAATACTGTCCGTACTAACCGTAAATAAAACCGTACGAAAAGAAAGTCTCGCACATGCCAGAGCTGCCTCACAGCCGGCATGTCCCGCGCCGACTACCGCAATATCATAGCTTTCATAAACCTGATCCATTTTCCTGTCCTCTATCCTTTTCTCTATTTTCCCATACAAAATTCGCGGAAAATAGTATTTACCAAATCCTCATCCACCGACTCACCGGTAATTTCACCAAGTCTTTCGTATCCCTGCATTAAATCAATGGAATAAAAATCCTCCGGCATTCCGGCATCAATACTATCCAATACCTTTTCCATAGCGTCATAGGCATCCAAAAGCGACTGCTTCTGACGTTCTCCCGTAATATAAAGGTCTTCGTTATAGGAAAGCTCCTTTTGGAAGAACATTTTTTCAATGGTATCATAAAGAGCATCCAGGCCCTCTTCTTCCTTTGCGGAAATGCAAAGCACCTTTTGACCGGTAAGCTCTTCTAATACAGAGGTATCCGGTGTTTCGCAAAGGTCGATTTTATTTAAAAGAATAATTGACTTTTTATTTGAAATCAAAGCCAAAATCTCTTTTTCTTCTTCTGTTATTTCTGAGGTAGCGTCTGCCAGATATAAAATCAAATCTGCATCCTGTGCTGCTTTTTTTGCCTTTTCTACACCGATTTTTTCTACTATATCCTCAGTGGAACGGATTCCTGCCGTATCAATTAAGGAAAGGGCAATTCCGCGAACGGTGACCGTTTCCTCTATGGTATCTCTGGTGGTTCCGGCGATATCGGTAACAATGGCACGTTCTTCTCCCGCAAATAAATTCAACAGAGAAGACTTTCCCACGTTCGGCTTACCCAGAATTACGGTACGAATGCCTTCTCGTAGCATTCTTCCGTTTTCTGCGGAAGAAATCAGTTTCTGTAAACGCTCTCTGATTTCTATTATACTCGCCTTTAATTCATTTGTAAAACCTTCCAGCGAAATATGTTCCGGGTCATCCAACGCCGCTTCGATAAATGCGGTATGATGTATCATTTTATCTCTTAATTCAGAGATTTCCTTTAATACATTACCCTGTAACTGTGCCATAGAATTTTTCAACGCCAAATCACTCTTTGCACGAATGACTTCCATAACCGCTTCTGCTTTTGATAAATCAATACGACCGTTTAAAAAGGCACGCTTTGTAAATTCACCGGCCTCTGCCAATCGGGCTCCGGCCTTTAATACAGTACGCAAAACCTTTTTTGTTACAAGACTTCCGCCGTGGCAATTAATTTCAGCCACATCCTCCGCCGTATAAGTATGAGGTGCACGCATTACGGAGACCAAAACTTCGTCTACAATTTCATCTCCATCTGTAATCCATCCGTAATGAATGGTATGAGATTTCTGCGAACACAACTTTTTTCCGGCTTTTTTTGCGCGAAAAATACAGTCCATAATTTGAAAGGTCTCCGGACCGCTTACACGAATAATACTGATACCGGAATTACTTAATCCCGTTGAAATTGCAGCGATTGTATCCACCATGATTCTCCTTTCTGCTATCCTCATTTTTATAATATCTTTATAAAGTTTGAAAGGGTGTCAGATAAGACACCCTTTTCTATGATTTACTTCACTTCTTACAAATCATTCGGCATAAAAATTATTCTGCATCTTCTACAACCGGTGCTGCTGCTTCCGGAGAAGCGGTTGCCTCTACAGAAGACTCCTTACGATCGTACTTACGATATCCGTTTCTGTAACCGCCCTTATTGTAGCCGCCGCGATTGTTACCGTAGCTGCTCTTACCGTAATATCTTTCATTGCTGAAATCTCTTACGCCCTTCTTTAAGGAAACGATAACCTTACGGTACGGCTCTTCACCTTCACTGTGAGTTTCTACGAACTTGTTATTCTGCAATACAGAGTGAATGATACGTCTCTCGTACGGATTCATCGGCTCAAGAGCAACGGAATGTCTCGTTCTTCTCACCTTATTTGCAATGTTCTTTGCAAGATTCTCAAGGGTCTCTTTTCTTCTCTCACGATAATTCTCAGTATCAAGCTTTACCTTAATGTAAGTATCGCTGTCCTTGTTTGCTACAAGACTTACAAGATACTGTAAGGAATCCAGGGTCTGACCGCGCTTACCGATTAACATACCCATATCATCACCGGTAAGATTGATATTCATGGTCTTCTCTTCTTCGTCGAAATTAATCTCAGCTTCAGCCTTTACACCCATTGCTTCAAATACCTTACAAAGGAAATCCTCCACTGCCGGCTTTTCTTCTTCTTTCACTCTTGCACGAACCTTTGCCGGCTTCTTATTTAAACCTAAAAATCCTGCAGATTCCTTCTCGATTACTTCATATTCCATATTTTCGGTGGAAACGCCAAGCTTAATTCCTGCCTCTATAATCGCATCATCTACCGTTTTTGCGGTAACTTCAATCCATTCGTTCATAATAAACCTCCTAATACATCCCTTACTTCAGGTTACGATTCTTTAAAATATTTGCGTAACCGGAGATACTGCCGGAAACCGGAGCATCTGTCTTTTCTTCACCCTCATTTGCCTCACCTGCGGAAGCAGTATCGGCATCATACTTTTTACCGGAAAGATTTGCATAATCCTTGGTAGACTTCGGCTCCTCCACTTCAATATTCTTTGTGGAAGTCTTTGCTACCTGCGCCATCTTATTACCGGAATCAATACCCATTTTCTTTAACTTCTTGGCACGCTTTGCCTGATTCTTCTCAATTAATTCCTCTACGGTAATCTTGTCCATGTAACGGTTAATAAAAATCTGCTGAACAATTTGTACCACGGAACTAATAATCCAGTAAAGGCCTGCACCGATCGGCATCACAAAACAGATAAAACCGGACATAATCGGCAGGAAAATATTCATGGACTTCATGCTGGCCATAGCCGGGTCGTCTTTTGCATTCTTATTGTTCTTATTCGCAGACATGGAAATCTTAGTCTGTAAGAACTGGAATGCAGTGGAAAGTATCGGAATCAAAACACTGATACTCTTCCAGGACGGATTATTTAAAATGTTCAGTCCGCCTACAAACTTATGCACACGAAGAATCGGCTCGGAATAAGAGGTAAGCTGACCGGAAACAGACGGAAATGCATTCGCCAAAGTAGCCCATGTTTCCTCATTACACTTGGATAAAATATCAATAATATTCTTCTCGGAAAGCGCACCGAGTTCAAAGTCTATTTTAAGACCTGCAATACCTACATCCTTTACAAAGGTAGCAAGAGTCTCTGCATAGCCTTCTACACCATGGATTGCATCCGCTGCCAACTTATACATATCGTAAACATCGTTAATATAAGCCGGGATTGCGTAAATAACGCGATATAATGCAAACAAAATCGGCATAGAAATCAAAAGAGTAAGACATCCGGCCATCGGATTGGTGCCATACTTATCGTAGACCGCCTGGGTTTCCATTTGCATTTTTCTACGGGAAGCCTCGTCGGTCTTACCCTTATATTTCTCATTGATTGCCGTTAATTCCGGACTCATCTGCGAAGAAAGCTTTGTAGACTTCTGCTGCTTAATGGTAAGCGGAAGCATTAACATCTTTACCACAATGGTAAATAAAATAATACAAAGCGCTATATTCGCCATTCCGATACCGTTTACATCTTCGGTAAACAAGGTAAGGAACTCATAAATTCCATTTAAAATCCATCCTAATACTCTGGAAATCGGCCCCATAATAAGACCGTCTTCCTTTGTTAAAAAAACAAGTTCTGACAAAATACTTTTCCTCCTAACTCACAACTACGGAACCGGATCGTAGCCACCCGCGGAAAACGGATGACAACGGAGTATTCTTCGTATCGCAAGCAGGGAACCCTTTAAGGCACCGTATTTTTCCAGTGCCTCCAAGGCATACTCCGAACAGGTAGGTACGAATCTGCATGTCGCTCCTCCCTTATAAGGCGATATATTTCTTTGATAAAAACGAACTATTGCGATTAATATCTTTTTCAATCGGATACCTCACAAAGAATTCTATGAAGCTTGGCCAAATGCAACATAGCACTGTTAATTTCAAAATAATTTCTGCCCTTCGCTCCCTGTCTGGCAACTACAATTATGTCCCAACCACTATGGAACTTACTCTCATTCAATCGGTAACTTTCTCTGATTAATCTGGCTAACCGGTGTCTTACAACACTGTTTCCTACTTTTTTACTTACCGATATTCCTAGTCTGCCGGTTTCTGATTCACTCTTTCTTACATACATCACCAAATACTTATTGGCGTAGGATTTACCCGAGTGGTAAATCTCCCTAAACTCTTCATTCTTCTTAATCGAATTGACCACTTTTTTCCTCCTGAAAGGATAAAGAAGGGGTAAGAGAAAAGGTCACATAAAATGCGACCTATGCAGATAATTTATGTCTTCCCTTTGCTCTTCTTCTAGCTAACACCTTTCTACCGTTTGCAGTGCTCATTCTGGAACGGAAGCCATGTACCTTAGATCTCTGTCTCTTCTTCGGCTGGAACGTCATCTTCATATTGTATACACCTCGCTTTCTGATTGCTGTTCTCTATTGTTACGTATAAAAACGCACATTACAGCATTTTACCTAAATAGCATTTCTATTATAGTAGGAAACTTGCATTTCGTCAAGTAAAATTTATTTTTTTTCTAAATTTAATTTCAAAAAAACCCTTTCAAAATTCCGCATTTTTTGGTATAATAACAGATAGTGGATTTATAGGCTTTGAAATGCGTTATTTTCTTTTTAGAGCCGTTTTTCGGAAGGGGTAATACAAAATGGATATAAAAACAATAAAAGACAAATGGGTGGAAATTTTAGAGTATATGAAGACAGAGTTCGTAATTCAGGATGCTGTCTACAAAACCTGGCTCCTTCCGATGCGTCCGTATGCTTTAAAGGATGACAAGCTGATTGTCAATTTTACAAATCAGCAGCTCGGTATGATGGGTGTGGACTTCATAAAGAGAAAATACTTATTGTACTTAGAGACTTCCGTTGAGACAATTTTAAATAAAGCATACGAGATTGAACTGATTTTATCCGATGCGGTTTCCGAGGAAGAAGCAACAGAAACCTTAAGCATCGGAAAGAAAAAGAACGAAAGCTACGAAACTCTCAACCCGAAGTACACCTTCGATACTTTCGTGGTAGGTAAAAGCAATCATATGGCCCATGCAGCATCCGTAGCGGTTGCGGCAGCGCCGGGGGAAGCGTACAATCCTTTGTTCCTTTACGGAGGCGCAGGACTTGGTAAAACTCATCTGATGCAGTCCATTGCTCATGATATTTTAGAGCAGAATGAGGACGCTTTGATTCGCTATGTTACCAGTGAAAAATTTACCAATGAGTTGATTGAGTCCATTCGTAACAATAAAACCGCGGAGTTCCGCGAAAAATACCGTAACATTGATATGCTTTTAATTGACGATATTCAGTTCATTATCGGTAAAGAGAGTACCCAGGAAGAGTTCTTCCATACATTTAATACTCTTTATGATTCCAAAAAGCATATCGTTATTTCCAGTGATAAGCCGCCGAAGGATATCGCAACTTTAGAGGAACGTCTTCGTTCCCGTTTCGAAATGGGACTTATCGTAGACATCGGAAGTCCGGATTACGAAACCAGAATGGCTATCTTAAACAAAAAGAACGAAACAGAGAATTTCGGCATTACCTATGATATTCTTGCTTACTTTGCCGAGAATATCAAATCCAATATCCGTGAGTTGGAGGGTGCTTTAAATAAGCTGGTTGCACTTTCCCGCTTAAAAAAGCAGCCGATTACCATGGAACTGGCATACGAAGCATTAAAGGATTACATATCTACCGATAATCACAAAACCATTACCGTAGGATATATCGTTGATATTGTTTCCGAGCATTTAGGTGTTTCCGCTTCCGATATTTACTCCAAAAAGAGAAGCAGTGACATTGCAAACGCAAGACAAATTGTAATGTATCTGGCCACAAAACTTACCACCTTGTCTACTACAGACATCGGAAAGAATTTAGGAAACCGGGATCACTCTACCGTCATTCACGGACGTGATAAAATCGAAGAGGACATTAAGACCAACACTCAATTAGAAAATACGATTGATGTTCTCTTAAAAAAGATTAACCCGTAGTTGTGTTTTCGAAACCTATTATAATAGGAAGAAACTCGTTTCAGTTATCCATAATTCCTATGTGAATAACTTGTGATTAACTGTGAATAAAAGTGGATAAGTATCTTTATATATGTTACTTTTACATTTTACTTTATGAAAGTATCCACAAAGTGATAACACCTTATCCTATACTTCATTCACGATTATTAAAACGTTAAAGTTCGCCTATTATAAGGATTGTAGGACTTGTCCACGTTATCAACCTACACTAAGACGTAGTCTAAAAATAATATTATATATATCTATCTATAAAAGCACTTTGAAAGGAGATATCCACTTTATGAAAATCACATGTCAGAAATCCGATTTGTTAAGTAGTGTAAATATTGCTCTCAGAGCTGTACCGGCAAAGTCTACCATGCCGATTTTGGAATGTATCGCAATTGATGTTACCGATGGTTGTATCAAGTTTACCACAAATGACATGGAGCTTGGTATTGAGACTCTTGTAAAAGGTAATGTTTTAGAGACCGGTAGTATTGCTATTAATGCAAAGATTTTATCCGATATTATCCGTAAGCTTCCGGACAGTGAGATTTGTATCGAGACCGATGCAAAGTATATGGTTACTATTACCTGCGGTAAGTCCAAGTTCTCTATTCCGGGTAAGGTAAGCGACGAATTCCCGTCTCTTCCGGTGATCGAAAAGAGAGAGGCTATGGTACTGTCCCAGTTTACCTTAAAGGATCTGATTCGCCAGACCGTATTCTCCATTTCCGACAGTGAGAATAATAAAATCATGACCGGTGAGTTATTTGAAGTAGAAGACAATAAGCTCAGAGTGGTTTCTTTGGACGGACATCGTATTTCTGTCCGTCGCATTGAGTTAAAGGATGGTTTTAAGAATACCAAGGTGATTGTTCCGGGTAAGACCTTAATTGAAATCAGCAAGATTTTGTCCGGTGAAATTTCCGACGAAGTTCGGATTTACTTTACCGATAAGCATATTATTTTTGAATTTGACGATACGATGGTGCTTTCCAGATTAATTGAAGGTGAGTACTACAAGATTAATCAGATGCTTTCCGGCGATTATGATACGAAGATTACCGTAAATAAGAAGGAATTCTTAGATAGTATCGATCGTGCGACTTTGCTTGTAAAGGAGTCTGAGAAGAAGCCGATTATTATCGGTGTAAAGGATGGCGAGATGGAGCTGGAGATGACCTCTAATATCGGTTCCATGGATGAAAGCATCGATATCGCAAAGGAAGGTAGTGACATCTTAATCGGTTTTAATCCGAAGTTTTTGATGGATGCCCTTCGTGTTATCGATGAGGAAGAGGTTACGATTTATATGACCAATCCGAAGGCACCTTGCTTTATCAAGGATAAGGAAGAGTCTTATATTTATTTGATTTTGCCGGTAAACTTTAATGCCGCTGCAAGATAGAATCAGGAGCAGTTATGGAAGAAATTAAATTGAGAGATGAATTTATCAAGCTGGGACAGGCCATCAAAGCCGCAAATCTTGTAGAATCCGGCGCGGAAGCAAAGGAAGTCATTCAAGAGGGTTATGTAAAGGTAAACGGCGAAGTGTGTACCCAGCGCGGTAAAAAGTTAGTTGCGGGAGATATTGTTTCTTTTGAAGGAAACGAGATTAAAATTGTAGGATAGTTGGTGCTGTCTTGAAGATTAATCAATTAGAGTTAAGCGAGTTTCGTAATTACGAATCATTATCGGTACAGTTTGACGAAGCGGTCAATATTTTATACGGAGATAATGCCCAGGGAAAGACAAATGTACTGGAAGCCATTTATTTATGTGGAACCACAAAGTCCCATAAGGGAAGCAAAGACAAAGAGATGATTCGTCTTTCTTCCGAAGAATCTCATATCCGTATGCAAATCGAAAAGGCAGGAATTCCGCACCGGATTGATATGCATCTTCGAAAAAATAAAGCAAAAGGTGTTGCCATAGACGGCGTGCCTATTAAGCGTTCTTCGGATTTGATGGGACTGTTACATATCGTGTTCTTTTCTCCCGAGGATCTCAGCATGATAAAAAACGGTCCGGGAGAACGACGCAGATTTATTGATTTGGAGCTTTGTCAGCTGGATATGTCGTATTTGTATCATCTGGGTAATTATAACAAAGCGGTAAACCAGCGAAATAATCTGTTAAAGCAAATCGGCTTTCAAAAGGATTTGCGGGACACGGTGGAAGTGTGGGATATGCAGTTAATCGAGCACGGATCCGTTGTGATTGATACAAGAAAACGGTTTGTGGCGGAGTTAAATGAGTTACTTCCGCAGATTCATGCAAAGCTTTCCGGCGGTAAAGAAGAGTTATTTGTCCGGTATGAGCCGAATGTATCGAAGGATGACTTCGGACAAAGGCTGGCTATGAATCTGGATAGAGATTTAGCCTTAAAGGCCACCGGGAACGGCCCTCACAGAGATGATATCAGTTTTTATGTAGGAGATAAGAATCTGAAATTATTCGGTTCCCAGGGACAACAGCGTACCGCTGCTTTATCCTTAAAGCTGGCGGAAATCGAACTGGTTCGTAAAAAGATTAAAGAAAGTCCGGTACTTTTACTGGATGATGTATTGTCGGAGCTTGACCGGAACCGGCAGACATATTTGTTAGAGAGTATTACGGATTTACAAACGATTATAACGTGTACGGGATTGGAAGAGTTCGTAGACAGTGAAAAACGATATCATAAGATTTTTCATGTTACGGAAGGCGTGTTAAGCGAAGATATATAAAGACAGTATTAGAGCGAGAAATATTACTGTAGGAAAACAGTAGAGAACGAGGAGGCTTGCATGAGTAAAGAATACGGAGCAGACCAGATACAGATTTTGGAAGGACTGGAAGCAGTTCGTAAGAGACCGGGTATGTACATCGGCAGTACATCCATACGTGGTCTTCATCACCTTGTATACGAAATCGTAGACAATGCGGTAGATGAAGCACTGGCAGGATTCTGTACGGTAATTGATGTATCGATAAATCCGGACAATTCCATCACCGTTGTGGATAACGGCCGAGGCGTTCCGGTAGAACTGAATGAAAAGAAGGGAATTTCTACCGTAGAGGTGGTTTATACTATTCTGCATGCCGGCGGAAAATTCGGTGGCGGAGCATATAAGGTATCCGGCGGTCTTCACGGTGTAGGTGCTTCCGTTGTAAACGCGCTTTCTAAGAAAATGGAAGTAAAGGTAGAACAGAACGGTCACATTCATCGTCAGTGCTATGAAAAGGGTAAGCCGATTACTCCTCTTGAAATTATCGGTGATTCCGACAGAACCGGTACTACGGTTACCTTCCTTCCGGACGATACGATTTTTGAAGAGACCGTATTTGATTTTGATACCTTAAAGAATCGTTTGCGTGAAATGGCTTTTCTGACAAAGGGTATTAAGATTATTCTCAGAGATAAGAGAGAAGAGGAAGAAAAGGTTCGCGAGTTCCACTACGAGGGCGGTATTCGCGAATATGTAGATTATTTAAATAAAGGCAAGGAAGTATTATATCCGGCGGTAATTTACTGTGAAGGTACGGTAAACGATGTATACGTAGAAGTAGCAATGCAGCATAACGACGGTTATAACGAGGGTTGCTACAGTTTCGTAAATAATATTACCACGCCGGAGGGCGGTACCCATCTGGCAGGTTTTAAGAATGCCCTGACTAAGACCTTTAACGATTATGCGAGAGCACAGAAGTTCTTAAAGGACAATGAGCAGAATCTGACCGGTGAAGATATCAGAGAAGGTCTTACCGCAATTATCAGTGTAAAGCTGGGTGAGCCGCAGTTTGAAGGTCAGACAAAGCAAAAGCTGGGAAACAGCGAAGCAAGAGGTGCGGTGGATTCCGTAGTCAGCGAACAGCTTACTTATTTCTTAGAACAGAATCCGAATGTGGCAAAGCTGATTTGTGAAAAGGCGGTTCTTGCACAGAGAGCAAGAGATGCGGCGCGTAAGGCAAGAGATTTGACCAGAAGAAAGAATGCGCTTGACGGTATGAGTCTTCCTGGTAAGCTGGCAGATTGTTCCGACAGAGATCCGAAAAACTGTGAGATTTATCTGGTAGAGGGTGATTCCGCAGGAGGTTCCGCAAAGACGGCCCGTTCCCGTGCTACCCAGGCAATCCTACCGCTCAGAGGTAAGATTTTGAACGTAGAAAAGGCAAGACTTGACCGAATTCTCAGCAGCCAGGAAATCAGAGCAATGATTACCGCTTTCGGTACCGGTATCTCCGAGGATTTCGATATCAGTAAGCTTCGTTATCACAAGATTATCATCATGACCGATGCGGACGTAGACGGTGCACATATCGATACTTTGTTGCTGACATTCCTCTACCGCTTTATGCCGGAGCTTATCAAGCAGGGTTATGTATATCTTGCGACACCTCCGCTTTACAAGATTGAAAAGAATAAAAAGGTATGGTACGCGTACAGCGATGAAGAATTAAATAATATTTTGATGGAAATCGGTCGTGACCAGAACAATAAGATTCAGCGTTATAAGGGTCTCGGTGAGATGGATCCGGAGCAGCTTTGGGAAACCACCATGGATCCGGAAAAGCGTATTTTAAAGAAGGTTTGTATGAACGACGACGCAATGTCGGAGCTTGACCTGACCTTTAGCGTATTAATGGGTGATGATGTAGAGCCGCGTCGTGAATTTATTGAGAAGAACGCGAAGTTTGTAAAGGATTTGGATAAGTACTGTTAAGACGCGGCAATGTAATTGCCGGATTCCCAGGAGGTTAAGATGGACGAACATATCTTTGATAAGATACAAGATGTTGATCTTCAGAAAACAATGGAGACATCCTATGTAAACTATGCGATGTCTGTAATCGCATCCCGTGCATTGCCGGATGCGAGAGACGGTTTAAAGCCGGTACAAAGACGTATTTTATACGCAATGATTGAGTTAAATAATGGTCCTGACAAGCCGCACAGAAAGTGTGCCCGTATTGTCGGTGATACCATGGGTAAGTACCATCCGCACGGTGACAGTTCCATTTACGGTGCTTTGGTAAATCTTGCCCAGGAGTGGTCTACCCGTTATCCGCTGGTAGACGGCCACGGTAACTTCGGTTCCGTAGACGGTGACGGTGCCGCTGCAATGCGATACACCGAGGCAAGACTCAGTAAAATATCCATGGAGATGCTCTCCGATATCAATAAGGATACCGTAGATTTCGATCCGAACTTCGATGAAACGGAGAAGGAGCCTGCGATTTTACCGGCGCGTTTTCCGAATCTTCTGGTAAACGGTACCACCGGTATTGCGGTAGGTATGGCAACCAATATTCCGCCGCATAACTTGCGGGAGACCATCGGTGCGGTGGTTCGTATTATCGATAACAAAATCGAAGAGAAGGAAACAACCATTGAAGAGTTACTTGAAATCGTAAAGGGTCCAGACTTTCCGACAGGTGCCATGATTCTCGGTACCAGAGGCATCAATGAAGCATATCGTACCGGTCGCGGTAAGATTAAAGTACGTGCGGTAACGGATATCGAGACTCTTCCGAACGGAAAGAACAGTATTATCGTTACCGAACTTCCGTATATGGTAAACAAGGCTCGTTTGATTGAAAAGATTGCAGAGCTTGTTCGTGATAAGAAAATTGACGGTATTACTATGGTTCGTGACGAATCCGACCGTGAAGGTATGCGTATTTGTATCGAGCTTCGCCGTGATGTAAACGCAAATGTTATTTTAAATCAGTTATATAAGCATACCCAGCTGCAGGACACCTTCGGTGTAATTATGCTTGCACTGGTAGACGGAGAACCGAAGGTTCTTTCCCTTCCGGAGGCTTTGAATGTATACTTAAAGCATCAGGAAGAGGTAGTGACCCGCCGTACCCGCTACGATTTGAACAAGGCAGAAGAGCGTGCCCACATTTTAAGAGGCTTGCTCATTGCTCTTGATCATATTGACGAGGTAATTAAGATTATCCGTGCTTCGAAAAACGGCCAGGAAGCAAAAGAGAAGTTAATCGAGCGCTTTGGTCTGGATGATGTGCAGGCTCAGGCAATCATCGATATGCGTCTTCGTGCTTTGACCGGTTTGGAAAGAGAGAAGATTGAGCAGGAGTATGCAGAGCTCATGCAGAAGATTGCGGAGTTTAAGGCAATCCTTGCGGACGAGAAGCTTCTCCTCGGAGTAATTCGTAAAGAGATTATGGAGATTTCCGATAAATTCGGCGACGACCGCAGAACCTCCATCGGTTTTGATGAGGATGACTTTACGGATGAGGATCTGATTCCGAATGAGCTTACCGTAATTGCCATGACGAAGCTTGGTTATATTAAGCGTATGACCATTGATAATTTCAAGAGTCAGCATCGCGGCGGTAAGGGCATTAAGGGAATGCAGACCATTGAGGACGATTATATCGAAGATCTCTTTATGACAAAGACCCATCATCATATTTTGTTCTTTACCAATAAGGGTCGTGTATATCGTATTAAGGGATATGAGATTCCGGAGGCAAGCCGTACGGCAAGAGGTACTGCAATTATTAACCTGTTGCAGCTGATGCCGGAGGAAAAGGTAACCGCGATTATTACATTGAAAGAATTTGATGATGAACGTTACCTGTTTATGACGACCAAGTCCGGTATCGTAAAGAAGACAAAGATTAAGGATTACGCAAATATTCGTAAGACCGGTTTAATTGCCATGAATCTTCGTGAAGATGACGAACTTATTGAGGTAAAGGCAACCAACGGTGAAAAGGATATCGTTCTTGTAACAAAGTACGGTATGTGTATCCGTTTCAACGAAAGAGACGTTCGTTCTACCGGACGTGCTTCCATGGGCGTAATCGGTATGACGCTGGATGACGGTGACGAAATCGTTGCAATGCAGATGAATACCCAGGGTGAGCATTTGCTTACGGTATCCGAGAACGGTTACGGAAAGCGTACCGAAATGGATGAGTTTAAGGTACAGCACCGTGGCGGTAAGGGTGTAAAGTGCTATAACATCATGGAAAAGACCGGTAACTTGGTAGGAGCCAAGGCGGTAAACCCGGGTCAGGAAATCATGATTATTACCAATGCAGGTATTATCATCCGTATAACGGTGGACGATATCAGTGTTCTCGGACGTATTACTTCCGGTGTGAAGCTGATTAACATGGATACCGAAAATGATATTCGTGTTGCAAGCTTTACAAAGGTAAAGGAAGCGGAAGGTGAAGGCGCGGTAGAGCAGCTGGAGTTAGATATGCAGGCAGAGGATGAAGAAGTAGTCGTTGAAGAGGATACGCCGGAAGAACAGGAATAATGTCTTTCTGACAGAAATGAGATTTGTACAAAACCGTCGTAGGAAGTAAAATTCTTGCGACGGTTTTCTTGCTCTATAAAAATAGAAAGCTATTGCGAATTGAGTAATATGTTCAAATATTACGGCAGAAATCCGAAAAAGCAAGTGTTTTGGTGGATAAACAGGGGCAAATTAACATATTTATTGTGGATAAGTGTAAAAATAGTGGATAACTCTAGGTAGAAAGACCTAGTATTGAGGAAAAAGCAATTATTCTCCCAGTAATTGTGGTTGTTGAGAGGAAGAAAAACAATTTATACGAGATATAGTGGTACCTTCTTATATATAGAAGAAACGGTAAAAAATAGTTGCAGAAAAATAAAAAATAACCGTTGACAAGGAAGGCATTCCTTGCTATAATGAACAATGCGCCGACAAAAAGGCGGATAACTGAATACCTTGGAAAGGCACTTCAGAAGTGGAGAAATACTCAAGAGGCTGAAGAGGCGCCCCTGCTAAGGGTGTAGGTCGGGCAACCGGCGCGAGGGTTCAAATCCCTCTTTCTCCGTTCCTTTTTTGAGACAGATTTTCA